>NZ_JAZDRM010000012.1:0-119796 GCF_047501495.1 Ancylobacter sp. G4_0304
GCTTCTTCAACAGGATCAAGCAGATGCGCGGCCTCGCCAGCCGCTACGACCGGCGCCCAGACAACTTCCTCGCAGCCCTCAAGCTCGCTGCCGTCCGCATCTGGATCAATGCGTTATGAGTCCGCTGCCTAGACGGGTGCCATCCGGCGCAGCTCGATATGGGCGACCGCTTCACCTATGCCTGCGCGCGGGCAAGGGGCGCGCCGCTACTGTACAAGGGCGAGATTTCGCCCGCACCGATATCGCCACCATAGCGTGATTTGACGTTGCGGCGGCGGCCCTTTAGCTGTGCGCGCATAATTGGGAATCCGACATGTCCGTGATCGACTCCATCCGCAGCGGCCTCGTGCCGATCCATCGCGAAGGTTATCCGTTCGTGCTGATCGGTGCGGCGGCCTCGGCCGTGCTGCTCTGGCTCGTGCCGCCGCTCGGCTGGATCTGCGTGCTGATCACGCTGTGGATCTGCTATTTCTTCCGCGACCCCGAGCGGGTGACCCCGATCCGTGAGGGGCTGGTGGTGTCGCCGGCCGACGGGCGTGTGTGCCTGATCGGCCCCGCCGTGCCGCCGCCGGAGCTCGGTCTCGGCGACCTGCCGGTGCCACGCATCTGCATCTTCATGAACGTGTTCGACGTGCATGTGAACCGTTCGCCGATCGCCGGTCGGGTGGCGCGCATCGCCTACAAGCCGGGCAAGTTCCTCTCGGCCGACCTCGACAAGGCCAGTGAGGACAATGAGCGCTCCGGCATGGTGCTCGACACCGCGCTCGGCCTGGTGGGCGTGGTGCAGATCGCCGGTCTCGTGGCACGGCGCATTGTCGGCTTCGTGCGCGAGGGCGACATGCTGGCGCCGGGCCAGCGCTTCGGCCTCATCCGCTTCGGCTCGCGCGTCGACGTCTATCTGCCGGAAGGCGTGCAGCCGCTGGTGGCGGAAGGTCAGCGCGCCATTGCCGGCGAGACCGTGCTTGCGGATTTCGCCAGCCTGGAGCGTCCGCTCAGTTTCCGGCTCGACTGACCTGTCGTCGGCTCCGGCGCTGACGGTCGCCGGGGTGCCCGTGTCGTGACATGATCGAACGCAAGTCCGGCGGCGAGTCGGGCGTGCGTTCCAGACCCAAGGCGGCCCGCGATGTCCGATCTCTTTCCCCCCTTCGATCCCCGGTCGCCGGAGCCCGAGCCGCGCCGCCGCCGCTTCCAGGCGGTGCCGGTGCGTGTGCTCATCCCCAATGTGGTGACGCTGCTTGCGCTGTGCGCTGGACTGACCGGCATCCGCATGGCGATCGAGGGTCGGATGGAAGTGGCGCTCGCCGCCATCATTGTCGCGGCGGTGCTCGATGGCATGGACGGCCGGCTGGCGCGCATGCTCCAGGGCACCTCGCGCTTTGGCGCGGAGCTGGACAGCCTGTCGGACTTCGTCTGCTTCGGCGTGGCGCCGGGGCTCGTGCTGTATATGTGGGGGCTGGAGACGCTGGGCTCGATCGGCTGGATCGCCGCGCTCGCCTTCGCCATCTGCGCGGCGCTGCGCCTCGCGCGTTTCAACGTGATGCTGGAAGACCCCAACAAGCCGGCCTTCGCGGCGGATTTCTTCACCGGCGTTCCGGCCCCCGCCGGCGCGATCTGCGTGCTGCTGCCGGTCTATCTCGAAATGATTGGCCTGCCTCGTCTTGTGGCCTCGCCGGCGGTGGCGGCGTTCTACTGCCTCGCCATCGCACTGCTCATGGTCTCGAAGCTCCCGGCTTACTCGGGCAAGAAGCTCGGCGCCCGCATTCCGCGCGACGCGGTGCTGCCGCTGTTCGTCTGCGTGGTGCTGCTGGTGGCGGTTGTGGTGACCTGGCCGTGGGCGATGCTGTCGATCTTCAGCATCGCATATCTCGCAGCGCTGCCGTTCTCCGTCGCCCGTTATGCGCGGCTGTCACGCGAGCACGAAGCACGGCGGACCGCTGCGGGCGGCGCGGCCGAACCGCTGTCGCCCTATGGCGACGATCATGATGAAGAACATCCGGGCCGTCCGCTCAACTAAGCGGACGAGCCGTCCTGCGGCGGGTAAAAATCGTCGTGAAAAGGCGTGCGCTGAACAGCCCCGTCCCGTGTGACAGCGTTTCCGCTCGGCTGCTTAGCGCGCGCGTTCCGCCATTGCGGTGACCCGTGCCGCCAGCGAGGCGGACGGGAATGCCTGACGCAGCAGGCGCAGCGCTTCTGCGTCAGTGCGCGGAGCGGCGAGGTCGAGATGCTGGCGCATGAGCTGGGCGACGGACTGGGCATCGCCGCGGCGGATATTCACCGCGCTGTCGGCCGATCGCACCGCCATGGAGTCCATCACACCGGACGAAGCCGGCGTCACGAGCACGCGCGCACCTTGCAGCATCACAACCGCCTCTGATCGAAACGACGAATCAATCGACTTTCCTCATGCCAAGCATGCGGCAATCCGTTCGCCAACGCACGGGTTTTCTGAAAGTTCCGCGCTTTGTGAAGCAAGACCCCAAGTGATCATGCCTCAACGCTGCTTGTGCGCCATGCGTATTTCACCGCAATGACGCTGTATTTCCAAAGTTGCTTCAAGTTTCGAAATAGAACGGTGGTGGGACAACGGCCATCCCGCCTGACGCACGCACATCCCCGCCACTGGCTGTCCGGGACGGCGATAAAGTCGTCGATTACAGGCGGGTGAGCGTCACCTTGGCGCCGTCGCCGGTCAGGGTGCCGTCATAGGTGCCGTTGCCCGCCGGCTTCAGCCGTGCGGTGACCTTGCCGAGATGGTTCTGCAACACCACTTCGCTGCCCCATACATCCCAACCCTTGGTCATGAAGATGTCGTTGGGGCAGGAAACGTCGGCATCGGCCGCGAAGCCGGACATGCCGCGGCGGGTGGAGAGATTTACCTTGCAGGTCTTCTGGCCGTCGTCCCAGGCGAAATTCCAGGTGCCGGCGAGCTGGGTGCGCGCCGCGCCCGGCTCGGCATAGGCGACACCGCCCGGCGCGGTCGCGGCCGGCGGGGCGAGCGCCACCGAGGCGTCGGTCGGGCGGGGCGTCACGGCCTCGCTGGCGGTGGCCGCGCCGGCGCCATAGGACGGGGCAGCGGGCGCAGGAACTGCGGAACTCTCAATGGCGCCGGTCGGCGCCGGGGTGATCTGGCTGGTCTCGACCGTTGCGGCGGAAGGCTGGCCGAATCCGTCGAGCACCGTGCTGCATCCTCCCAGAGCGAGGGCGGTGGCGGCGGTGACGGAAATGGCTGTGATACGCATGGTCCGAACGCTCCTCAACGCGGAATATCCCCCTTCCGCGCCTGCCCCTGGCCATCGCTGCGTTGCGGTGCGGCGATGCACCCTGCCTGTTTCGCCAAGGATCGTGGCGTGAGCGTGGCCCGGAAGCCGCATTGCCCGCACCTGTGACGAGTTTGCGCAGCCTCGTGCGGATATGGTCAACGTCCGGTTAATGCGGTTCACCTGCGCGCAAGGATTTCATCCTGACCGAAAAGGTTCTATGTGCGACGCAGCAATAGGAGCTCGCTCATGTATCAGATGCTGGATCCCGCCACCCTCACCGTGCTCGTTACCGGCGCCACCTCCGGCATCGGCGCGGCGACCGCCCGGCGCTTCGCCCTCGCCGGCGCCCGCGTCGTCGCCACCGGTAGGCGCGCCGACCGGCTGATCGCGCTGCGCGACGAGCTCGGGCCGCGCCTGCACCCGCTGGAAGTGGATGTGCGGGACAACGAGGCGCTGACCGCCGCGCTCACGGCGCTGCCGCCTGAGTTTGCCGGCATCAACGTGGTGTTCGCCAATGCCGGCCTCGCCCTCGGTCTGGAGCCCGCCCACAAGGCGGCGCTCTCGGACTGGGACGACATGGTCGACACCAATATCAAGGGCCTGCTCTACACGGTGCGCGCCACGCTTCCCGGCATGGTGGAGCGCGGCGAGGGGCATGTGGTGTTCACCGGCTCCATCGCCGGCGACTATGCCTATCCCGGCGGCAATGCCTATGGCGCCACCAAGGCTTTCGTGAAGCAGTTCTCGCTGAACCTGATCGCCGATCTCGCCGGCACGCAGGTGCGCGTCACCAATATCGAGCCGGGCATGGTGGAGACCGAGTTCTCGCTGGTGCGCTTCCATGGCGATGCCTCGAAGTCCGAGAGCGTGTATGCCGGCACTCAGTCGCTGACCAGCGAGGACATCGCTGAGCAGATCTTCTTCTGCTGCACCACGCCGCGCCATGTGAACATCAACCGGGTCCAGGTATTCCCCACCTGCCAGACCTTCGGGGGCTTCAAGATCACGCGCGATTGAGCGCGCGTGATGTTTTGAGCGCGGCGTCCGCGAGCGCCAAGGACGAGCTAGAGCAGCGCGGCGCCCGCGAGCGCCGCGCCCGCCACCACCGCCCAGGGCGGTGCTCGCCACAGCGCGAGCGCCAGATAGGCCATGAGCGCCAGCGCGAAGGCCCGGGGCGAGCCGATGGACGACGTCACCACGGGGTTCCAGAACGCGGCGCCGAGCAGCCCAACCACGGCCGCATTGATGCCAGCCAGCGCGTTGCGCACGTCCGTCCGCGCAGCGATCCGGCTCCAGTAGCGCAGCGCGCCAAGCACCAGCAGCATTGAGGGCAGGAACATCGCGACCAGCGCAATCGCCGCCCCCGCGAGCCCGTTCGGCGCCGTGGGCATCGCTGCGCCGACATAGGCGGCGAAGCTGAACAGCGGGCCGGGCACCGCCTGCACCGCACCATAGCCGGCGAGGAACGCTTCGCGCGTCAGCCCGCCGGGATGCACCATCTCCGCTTCGATCAGCGGCAGCACGACATGGCCACCGCCGAACACCAGCGAGCCGGCACGGTAGAACGTATCGAACAGCGCGATGCCCGCATTCCAGCCCGCCGCCAGCGGCAGCGCCACCAGCAGCGCGGCGAACAATGCGAAGGCAGCGAGCGCCGTCCCACGCCCCGGACGATACCCCGCCTGCATCTCCACGGGAGCGGCCGTGACCGGCACTTGCAGCAGCAGATAGCCGATCATGCCGCCGCCCGCGATCACTGCGATTTGCCCGAGCGCGCCGGGGAAGCTCGCGGCCACCGCGGCGGCGACCAGCGCCAGACTACGCCGCGCGCGATCCGGCGCGAGGCTGCGCGCCATGGTGAGTACGGCGTCGGCGACGATGGCGGCGGCGGCGATCTTCAGCCCGGCGAGCCAGCCCCCGGCCAGCCCCGCCTCATGCGCGCCACTCACGCTATAGGCGAAGATCACCATCGCAATGGCGGAAGGCAGGGTGAATCCGAGCCACGCCGCCAGCATGCCGGCCGGACCGGCGCGCATCAGGCCGATCGCCATGCCGACCTGGCTGGAACTCGGACCAGGCAGGAACTGGCACAGTGCCACCAGCCCGGCATAGGCATCCTCGGTCAGCCAGCGGCGGCGCTCGACGATCTCGGCGTGGAAATACCCCAGATGGGCCACCGGCCCACCGAAGGAGGTGAGCCCGAGCCGAAGGAATACCTGCAACACTTCGAGCGCGCCGGAGGCCGGCGCGGCGGATGCGGTGGCAGAATCGTGAGGATCGGGCGACATGGCGCAGCATTAGCGCGCGATGCGGCGAGCGGCATGTGAATTTTTGACGACGCCCTCAGGCCGCCTCGACCGCCGCCGGCATGGACAGCGCGCTGCGGAGCGTGTCGGCGAGGCGCCGGGCGGCGGCGGAGGCGTTGGGCGCGACCAGAAGGCCGATTTCCAGTTCGGGCAGCGGGGGCAGACCTTCGGCCGCGCCAAGGCGTCGCCATTCCGGCGGCGCGGCGCATTCCGCCATTGCGGTGATGCACAGGCCGGTCTCGACCGCCGAATGAATGCCGCCCTGCGAGGAGGAGGTGCAGGCCACCCGCCAGTTGCGACCCGACGCATCCAGCGCGGCGGCGATGTGCGGGCGGGCGCGGCAGCCAGTAGGGAACAAGGCAAGCGGAAGCGGATCGTTGCGCTCCGGCCGGTGGCCGCGCGCCGCGAGCCAGAGCAGTTTCTCGCGCTTGAGCAATTCCCCGGTCGGGCGCGACAGGTCGCGGGTGAACAGCGCGACGTCGATCTGGCCGCGCTCGACTTCCGGCTCCAGCGCCTTGGACAGATCGCAGCGGATGGAAATCTCCACGCGGGGATGGGCGGCGGCGAAGCGGGCGATGGCCGGCGTGAAATAGGCGTCGACATAATCGTCCGGCATGCCGAGCCGCACGCTGCCTTCCGGCGTGCCGCCCTTGAGGTCGGCCAGCGCCTCGCTCTCGAAGGCGAGCAGTCGCCGGGCATGGGCCACCAGCCGCTCGCCGGATTCGGTGAGCGAGATGCCGCGCCGTGAGCGCTCCAGCAGCCGCACGCCGAGGCTTTCCTCAAGCTGCGCGATGCGGGCGGAGACGGCGGACTGGGTGCGGCCCACCCGCTCGGCGGCGGCGGTGAAGCCCCCGCTGTCGACGATGGCGATCAGCATGCCAAGGGATTCGGTGTCGAGGTGGCGCATCGAGGCCCTCAAGCTGCGTTCGTCACGATCGGCTTTCTCATATCATTTTTGCGAATGAAACGACAAAATAAATTCGCTTTGCCGATCCAATCAAGCGGGTGTACAGCAATTTATCGCGTTCATGCCACGCTTCGCATCGATGCCCGCCGGGACCGGCGCGGCGGCGCCACGGCGGGAGGTTCGCGGCTTCTTCATCGCTCCCCGTCCGCACTACTTCGTTCCGTCGAGACCGGCAATGGCCCCGCCGCCCCCTTCTTCCGCTACGTTATCATCGATGGGCGGCGACGTCGCCGGGGCGCTGTCCGCGCTGGGCGC
Source organism: Ancylobacter sp. G4_0304 (assembly GCF_047501495.1). Lineage (NCBI taxonomy): Bacteria > Pseudomonadati > Pseudomonadota > Alphaproteobacteria > Hyphomicrobiales > Xanthobacteraceae > Ancylobacter > Ancylobacter sp. G4_0304. Next base: position 6,789 of record NZ_JAZDRM010000012.1, read on the forward strand.
GGCGGCCGAGCAGGCGCGGCTGCGCCGTCAGGCCTTCTTCGCGGTGATGCTGGCGGCGTGTTTCATCGGCTTCTCGCCGATCTTCGTGCGGCTCGCCGATGCCGGCCCGGCGGCCATCGGCTTCTGGCGGCTGTTCTTCGCGCTCGGCCCCACCGCGCTCTGGGCCTATGCCGAGCACCGCGCAGCGCTCCAGAGAGCGCGGGTGGCGGCACTGGCGGCGGTCGAGACCGGCCGACCCGCCATGCCCTATCGCCTCGCCACGCGGCGCCAGTTCCTGCTGTCGGCCTTCGCGGGCGTGCTGTTTGCGGGCGACGTCATTGCCTGGCATGCCGGCCTCGCCCGGACGACCACCGCCAACGGCATTCTGCTCGGCAATCTCGGCGTGGTGTTCACGCTGCTGTTCGGCTGGCTGTGTCTCGGCGAGCGGCCGACGCGCGGGTTCTTCATCGCGGTTGGCCTCGCGCTGTCCGGCTCGCTGATCATCATCCTGCGCAGCACGGCGGCGGGCGAGGGCGGCAACCCGCTGGTGACCGGCAGCGCGCTGGGCGATCTGCTCTGCGTGATGGGCGCCGCGTTCTACGCCGCATTCATGCTGCTCGTGCGGTTTCTGCGGCGCGGCAGCGCAGACGCGCCCGCGGGTATGGGCGGCGGCATGGTCGCGCTACTGTCGAGCTTCACCGGCATGGTGATCTGCCTGGTCTGGGCGATCGCCACAGGCGAGACGCTGCTGCCGCAGAGCATGCAGGGTCTGCTCGCCGTGATCGGCCTCGGCCTCGTGGCCCATGCCGGCGGGCAGGGGCTGACCACCTTCGCGCTCGGCCGGCTGCCGGCCGCGCTGATCTCCATGGTGCAGCTGTTGCAGATCCTGTTCGGCGTGGCGCTTGCCGCGCTGCTGTTCGGCGAAATTCCCTCGCTGTCGATCGTCTTCGGCGGCGCGCTGCTCATCGCCGGCGTGCTCACGGCCCGTCCGCGCTCCTGAGCGGGCCTTGCTTGCGTAAGCCTGCCACTTGCGGACGCGCCGTCGCGGGTCTACCTCCAGACAACAGCGTTTTGAGGGGAAAAAGTCATGGCGCAGGAAGCCAATCCGTTCGGCGGCAGCATCGAACATCTGTCGGTCGAGGAGGTGAAGGCCGGGCTTGAGGCCGGCACCATTCTGCTGGTCGACGTGCGCGAGCCCAACGAGACCGATGCCGAGAGCATTCCCGGCGCGGTGGCATTCCCGCTCTCCACCTTCGACGCCGCCGCGCTGCCCGATCCCGGCGACAAGACGCTGGTGTTTTCCTGCCGCTCCGGCCAGCGCTCGCAAAAGGCCTCGGCCGCCGCGCAGGCCGCCGGGCTCGATCTGCACCGCCATATGGCTGGCGGCATTCTGGCCTGGAAGGCCGCCGGCTTCCCGACCGAAACGCCCTGAGCCGTTCTCAGTCCGCGAGCCGCGCCACGACCTCGGCCGTCGCGCCGATCAGCGTCTCGACCTGTTCGTCGCTGGTGGCGGGTGAAGCCAGCATCATGTCGTGGAACGGCGAGATGAGCACGCCGCGCACCAGAAGCGCGAGATGCACCACCGCTTCAAGCGCGGGGTGATGGGCCGCCTTGGCCGCCCGGCCGTCTCTGACCGGCTCGGGCGTGCGCACGACTTCCACCCGGGCGCCGCAGCGCGCGACATGCCAGGGCAGGCGCGCCTGCGCGATCACCTGCGCGAGCCCGGCTTCCAGCCGGTCGGCGAGGCGGTTCATGTGGGCATAGGCGTCATCGGTGGCGACATGCTCCAGCGTGGCGCGCAACGCGGCGAGTTGGAGCGGGCTGCCGGAGAGCGTTGTGCCCATGCCGGAATGGCCGTCCGGCTTGTCGGCCAGCACGCGCTGGAACCGCGCGGCGACCTCCTCGCTCATGCCCCAGACCGAGGCGGGTATGCCACCGGCGATTGCCTTGCCGACCACGAACAGGTCCGGTCGCAGGCCATGGAGCCGGGTATAGCCGCCGGGGCCGCTGGAGAGGGTGTGAGTCTCGTCGATCAGCAGCAGCGTGCCGTGGCGGCGGGTTATCTCGCGCAGGCCGGCATGGAAGCCGGGTGCGGGCAGCACCATGGCGCAGTTGGTCATCGCCGGCTCGGTGATGACGCAGGCCACCGTCTCGTCGGCCAGCGCCGCCTCCAGCGCGTCGAGGTCGTTGAAGGGAACGACACGGGTGAGCACGGATAGATCGCGCGGTTCGCCGATCAAGCCCGGCCGGTTGGCGACATGGCCATTGCCGGTGATCTCCACGAAGGTCTCGTCCACCGCGCCGTGATAGGCGCCGTCGAACACCAGAATGCGCGGGCGCCCGGTCACCGCGCGGGCGGCGCGCAGGGCGAAGCGGTTGGCGTCGGTCGCAGTAGTTGCCACCTGCCAGCGGGCGAGGCCGAAGCGCTGGGCCAGGAGGTCGCCGACCACCCCGGCATCCGGGCTCGGCAACATGGTGGCGAGGCCCTGACTCGCCTGCCGCATCAGCGCCTGCGCCACCGGCGCCGGGCCGTGTCCGAACAGCGAGGCGGTGTCGCCAAGGCAGAAATCATCATAGCCGTGGCCGTCAATGTCGGTGAGCCGGGCACCGGTCGCCTGCGCCACCACCAGCGGCACCGGGGTCGACCAGTCGACCATCCAGTGCATCGGCACGCCCTCGAACAGATGCGCCGCCGCACCGGCCGCGGCGCGGGTGCGCGGGCGCATGCCGAGATAGAGCGCCTCGGTCTCTGTGCGCAGGGCCGCGATGCGGGAATGCGAGACGCCGGCGGCGCTGTCGTTCATTTTGATGTTCATCAGCGGCGGGCCCCTGCCGTGGCTCATTGGGCGGCGCGTAATCCTAGCGCGATAAGCGGTGCCGGAGAAACGGGTGCACCGATTCAGGGCCGGTAATTGTCCGGCCGCAGGATTTCCATGAAGCGCCAGGGATTGCCGATCTCCTCGAAGCCGAACTGCCGGTAGAGCCCGTGAGCATCCGAGGTCAGCAGCAGCAACCGGCGCAGGCCCTGCAGGTCCTCATGGTCGATCACGCGCTGCATCAGCGCCTTGGAGAGGCCCTTGCCGCGATGCTCCTTGAGCACGAAGACATCGGCGAGCAGGGCGAAGGACGCGGTGTCGGTCACCACCCGCGCCAGCCCGACCTGACCCTCGCCGTGATAGAGGCCGAAGCACAGCGAATGTGCGAGCGCCCGCGCGACCACCGTGCGCGGAATACCGGGCGACCAGTAGGATTCCGACAGGAAGCCATGGATCACGTCGAGATCCAGCCGCGCCTTGTCGGTCGATATTTCATAGCCGTCCGGCAGGGCGTGCTTGTGACCGGCCGCCTCCGCGCTCGCGGCGACGCTCAACGGACCCATCCCCAGCGCTTCAGCTCGGCATAGGTCTCGTCCAGCGTCTTGCGGGCGCGGGCGATCAGTTCGTCCATCTCGCCATGCGAGATGACCAGCGGCGGGGCGATGATCAGCCGGTCGCGCACCGCGCGCATGACCAGGCCGTTGCGGAACGAGTAATCGCGCGCGAGCGTGCCGACCTTGCCGACATCGGGGAATTTGGTGCGACCGAGCTTGTCGGGCGTCAGCTCCAGCGCGCCGACGAGGCCGACCATCGGCGCCTCGCCGACGAGGGGATGCTCGGCCAGCGCCCGCCAGCGCGCGGCCAGATACGGCCCGGCATCATTGGCGACGCGCTCGACGAGCTGCTCGCGCACCATGATGTCGAGATTGGCCAGCGCGGCGGCGCAGGCGGCCGGGTGGCCGGAATAGGTGTAGCCATGGTTGAAGTCGCCGCCTTCCAGCAGAACCTCCACCACGCGGTCCGCCACCATCACCCCGCCGAGCGGCATGTAGCCGGAGGTGATGCCCTTGGCCATGACCAGCATGTCCGGCTGGGTGCCGAAGGTCTGGCAGCCGAACCACTGGCCGGTACGCCCGAACCCGCAGATCACCTCGTCGGAGATGAACAGAATGTCGCGCTCGCGGCAAATGCGGGCGATCTCCGGCCAATAGGTGGCCGGCGGCACGATCACGCCGCCCGCGCCCTGCACCGGCTCGGCGATGAAGGCGGCGATACGGTCCTCGCCGAGCGCGTCGATGGTCGCTTCCAGCGCGCGGGCGGTGCGCAGGCCGAATTCCTCGGGCGTCTCGCCCTGCCGCGCTTCGCCCCACCAATAGGGCTGGGCGATGTGCACCACATCGGGGATCGGCGCGCTCTGCTCATGCATCGGCGCCATGCCGCCAAGGCTGCCAGCGGCGACCGTCGAGCCGTGATAGGCGTTGCGACGCGAGATGATGATGCGCTTCTCCGGCTTCTCCTTGATCTGGAAATAGCGCCGGACCAGCTTGATCACGGTGTCGTTGGATTCCGACCCCGAGCCGGTGAAGAACACGCGGCTGAACTGCGGCGGCGTCAGCTCGGCGAGCTTGGCGGCGAGGTCGATGGCCGGCTGGTGGGTGGTCTTGAAGAAGGTGTTGTAATAGGGTAGCTCGCGCATCTGTGCGGCCACCGCGTCGACGATTTCATCGCGCCCATAGCCGACATTCACGCACCACAGGCCGGACATGCCGTCGAGGATGCGGTTGCCCTCGGAATCGGTCAGCCACACGCCTTCCGCCTTCACGATGACGCGCGTGCCCTCGGCACCCAGCGCCCTGTTGTCGCTGAACGGGTGGAGGTGGTGGGCGGCGTCGAGCGCCCGCAATTCGGCGGTGGAACGGGGAAGCGTCATGGCGGACCTATGAGGATGTCTCGATTGCGTGGCCAGACAATGTGATCACATTTTGCGTGCGTCAAGCGGTCCGGCATGGCACAAGAGCTGGATGCATGCCCCGCGTGGCTTGACCAAGGCCGGGTAGGCATGTCCAAAATCGTGCCGATACCTCTTTCCAGGTGGATCATGCCATTGCCCGATGCCGCGAACAGGTCCGCGGCCGCTGCCAGCGAGACTGCCCCCGCCGACGAGTTCGGCTCCTATGTCGCCGCGCATGGCGCGCCCGAGATCGTCGAGGTGCTGCTGCCCGACACCCATGGCGTGCTGCGCGGCAAATGGATTCCCGGCACGGCGGGCGGCAAGATCTGGGGCGATGGCGTCGCGATTCCGCTGTCCATCTTCGGGCTCGACATCTGGGGCCGCGAGGTCGAGGAGACCGGCATCCACATCGAGACCGGCGATCGTGACGGCATCTGCCGTCCGGTGCCCGGCACGCTGACGCCGGTGCCGTGGTCGCCGCGCCCGGCCGCGCAGGTCATGCTGTCCATGTACGAGCCGGATGCGCGCGGCGGCGAGACGCCGTGGGAGCTCGACCCGCGGCACAAGCTCGCCCATCAGGTGGCGCGCCTCGCCGCGCTCGGCCTTCACCCCTGCGTCGCGTTCGAGCTGGAATTCTATCTGCTGAAGCCGGCGGCCGGGCCTGACGGCGTGCCGCAGCCGGTCTTCGCCGCCTCGTCCACCGGGCCGGCGCGGCAGAACATGTATTCCATGTCCGATCTCGACGCCTATGCGCCGCTGCTGCACGACATTCGCGAGGCCGCGCGCATCCAGGGCCTGCCGGCGGATACGGTAATTTCCGAGGCGGCTCCCGGCCAGTACGAGGTCAATCTCTACCACCGTCGCGACGCCATGGCGGCGGCGGACGACGCGATCCTGCTGCGCCGGCTGATCGATGGCGTGGCCCGCAAGCACGGGCTGCGCGCCAGCTTCATGGCCAAGCCGTTCCTCGAATTCGCCGGCTCGGGCATGCATGTCCATGTCAGCCTGACCGACGAGGAAGGCGGAAACGCTTTCGGCTCGGGTGAGGCGGGCGACACGCTGCTCAAGAACTGCGCCGCCGGGCTGCTGGACACCATGGCGGACACCGCCGTGCTTTATGTGCCAAGCTATAACGGCTTCCGCCGGCTGGTGCCGGGCAGCTATGCCCCAACCGGCATTTCCTGGGGCTATGACAATCGCTCGGTGGCGGTGCGCGTACCCAATGGCCCGCCCAAGGCGCGCCGGCTGGAGCACCGCATCGCCGGCGCCGACGCGCATCCCCATCTCGTGCTGGCGGCGATTCTCGCTGGCATGCTGGAGGGCATCGAGAAGCAGCTGGCGCCGCCCGCGCCGCTGGTCGGCAACGCCTATGAGGCGTCCTCGCCGCTGCTGACCTACGATATGGGGGAGGCGATCCGCCGCTTCGCCGCGTCCGATTTCGTCGCCCGCGCCTTCGGGCCGGAGTACCGGCGGGTGTTCGCCATCATGAAGGAGGCGGAACTCGCGGCCTTCGAACGGCGCATCAACCCACTCGAATACGAGACGTATTTGTGAGCGTGCATAAGGCTTGAGCAGCAAGCGGCAAGCCCCTAGTCTGCAACCACCTCGGGTCTCGGCTCCATGACGCAAATGGAAGCTTCCTTCAAGGAGAAAAGGATGTCACGCCTCCTCTCGACAATCGCGGCAGGTTTCCTGGCGGCGCTGGCGGTAACGCCGGCTTCGGCTCAGGATAAGGTCGTGAACGTCTACAACTGGTCCGACTATATCGACGAGTCGGTGCTGGAGGAATTCACCAAGGAAACCGGTATCAAGGTTCGTTACGACGTTTTCGACAGTAACGAAGTGCTGGAGACCAAGCTGCTTGGCGGCAAGACCGGCTATGATGTCGTGGTGCCGACCGGCTCGTTCCTGCAGCGGCAGATTCAGGCGGGCGTGTTCGCCAAGCTCGACAAGGCCAAGCTGCCGAACCTCGAATACCAGTGGCCGCTGATCTCCGAGCGCCTCGCGGTCTACGATCCCGGCAATGACTACGCCGTGAACTACATGTGGGGCACCACCGGCATCGGCATCAATGTCGACAAGGTGAAGGAGCGCCTCGGCGACATCCCGCTCAACAGCTGGGACATCGTGTTCAAGCCGGAGATCCTCGGCAAGCTGAAGGATTGCGGCGTCTATATGCTGGACGGCCCGGAGGAGATCATCCCGACCGCGCTGCGCTATCTCGGTCTCGATCCGAATTCCAAGGATCCCAAGGACATCGAGGCCGCCGGCAAGCTGCTGATGCCGATCCGCAAATACATCAAGAAGTTCGACTCCTCTGGCTACATCAACGCGCTGGCGGGTGGCGACATCTGCCTCGCGACCGGCTGGTCGGGCGACGTGCTGCAGGCCAAGACCCGCGCCGAAGAGGCGGCCGAGAAGACCGGCAAGCCGCCGGTGAACATCGAATACATCATCCCCAAGGAAGGCGCGCTGATGTGGTTCGACAATTTCGCGATCCCGAAGGATGCCCCGCATCCGGAAGAAGCGCTGGCCTTCATCAATTACATGATGAAGCCCGAAGTGGCGGCGAAGAACTCCAACTACATCGCCTACGCCAGCGGCAGCCTCGGCGCGCAGAAGTTCATCGACAAGGAAGTGCTGGAGAATCCCTCGATCTACCCGGACAAGGAGACGCAGGAGAAGCTCTTCACCGTCACCACCTATCCGCAGAAGGTGCAGCGCGTCGTCACCCGCACCTGGGGCGACTTCAAGCGCGGCAAGTAATTCCGCGACGCATGGCGTGCACCGTCCCCGAGGGACGTGACAGGATGAGGGCGCCCCACCGGGCGCCCTTTTTCGTGAGAGAGGCTATCGGAGAGAGGCGCGATGTTTTCTCATATCCATGTCGGCGTCGGCGATTTCCCGCGGGCCATGGCGTTCTATGAGCCGCTGATGACCGCGCTCGGGCTGGAGCTGAAATTCGTCGAGCCGGAGCATCCCTGGGCGGGATGGAAGGCGCCGGGCAGCGATCGCCCGCTTTTCATCGTCGGCGTGCCCCATGACGGGGAGCCGCACGATCCCGGCAATGGCCAGATGACGGCGTTCCAGGTGGCTCGCCGGGCCGATGTCGACCGGTTGCATGCTCTGGCGCTGGAACTCGGCGGCATGGACGAGGGTGGGCCGGGGCCGCGGCCGCATTACCACGCCGATTATTACGGCGCCTATTTCCGAGACACGGAGGGCAACAAGCTCTGCGTGTGCTGCCACGCGCCGGAGCCGGCGCTCTAGTTCCGCCAACGGCGATAGAACCAGGTCCACTGCTCGGGATGCTCGCGCACCCAACCTTCGACCACCGAGGTGATGGCCTGCATCGAGGCATCGACGTCGATCTTGCCGTCCTTGTCGCGCGGCAGGTTGATCGGCGGCGTGCAGGTGATGCGGAAGCGCCCGCCGGGCAGGCGGATCACCCGCACCCCGTGTACCGGGCATTCATAGAGCCGGGCGAGGCGGGCGATCGTCGGGTTGGATGAGCACGGGTGGCCGAAGAAGTTCACCGTCGGCCCGCCGCGCCGGCTCTGGTCGACCAGGATGCCCAGATGCTTGCCCTGATCGAGCACCGCGGCCAGTTCGAACACCGCGACATGAGAGGCGGCGACCAGATTGCCCATCACGCTGGCGCGGGCGTTGAACAGCAGGTCGGCGAAGAACTGGTTGTCGGGCGCGCGGAACAGCACCGCGCTGTCCAGCCCCTGCGCGGCGGCGGCAATCGCCGGCAGCTCCCAGTTCGCCAGATGCGCGGTGAAGACGAGGGCCGGCTTGCCGTCGGTGCGCATGGCGACGAAGTTGGAGACGCCGGTGGTCTCGATCCGGCTCTTCGACGGCTCCCACATATTGTATTGCCAGATGCGGTCGAGATGGACGAATTCGCCGGCCATGCGGCCGAGATTGTCCCACATGCCGACCGCGATGGCGCGCCGCTCGGCTTCGGTCTTCTCGGGATAGGCGAGGGCGAGATTCTCCAGTGCCGTGCGGTTGATCGAGGTGAGCGGCCCGATCCTGCGCGCCCAGAACCCGCCGACCCAGGAGGCGAACTGCGGCGGCTGCAGGCGCATGACGCGGATCAGGGTCCACACGGCCGCTGATAGCGCCTTGTCGCGCAGCCGCTTGTGCCAGGGCAGGGCCGTGGTCAATGCGCGAGTTCTCCGGGCGTCAGAAGGTGATGACGACCTTGCCGAACACGCGGCGGGTCTCCAGGCGCTCCAGCCCCTTCTCGAACTCTTCGAGCGGGAACTGGCTGTCGATCACCGGCTTCACCCCGCGCGCCATCCGCACCAGCCCATCCGAAATGGCGCGGATCGGCGCGCCGAACGAACCGATGATGCGGTACTGGCGCTGGAACAGCTGCATCAGGTTCATGTTCACCGAGACGCCCGAGGTCGAGCCGCAGGTGACGAGGCGGGCGCCCGGCCGCATGGAGAGCAGCGAGCCATTCCAGGTCTCGGCGCCGACATGCTCGAACACGACGTCGACACCCTTCTTCTTGGTGATCTTGCGGACCTCGTGCTCGAAGCGCTCGGTCTTGTAGTTGATGACGTGATCGGCGCCGAGCGCCAGCGCCTTGGCGCATTTCTCGTCGTCGCCGGCGGTGGTGATCACCGTGCAGCCGATCTCCTTGGCCATGCGGATCGCCACGGTGCCGATGCCCGAGCCGGCGGCATGGACCAGAATGGTCTCGCCCGGCTCCAGCTTGGCGTTGTCGAACAGCATGTGCTCGACGGTGGAGAAGGTGACGGGCGCGGTCGCCGCATCCACCCAGTCAATGCCGTCGGGAATCGGCACGCAGAGCCGGTCCTTGATGTTGAGCTGGTCGCGGGCGAAGCCGTCGACATGGAAGCCCATCACGCCGGCGACTTCTTCACAGAGGTTGTCGCGGCCGGACTTGCACATGCGGCACTGGCCGCAGGTGAGCGCGCCATACATGGCGACGCGCGAGCCGGGCTTGAAGCGGGTCACGCCCTCGCCGACCGCCGTCACCTCGCCAACCGCCTCGGCGCCGACCACGAGCGGCATCTTGCGCTTGGCGAAGGCCATGCCGCGCCAGCCCCAGACGTCGATATGGTTGAGCGCGAGCGCCTTGATGGCGACCTGCACCTCGCCGGGCGCAGGGGCCTCGGGGGCGGGCAGGTCGACCAGGGAGAGCTGGCGGTCGGAGACGAGTTGAAGCGCGCGCATGGCGTGGCTCACTCCTGAAACAGAGGACGAGAAAAAATCAGCGCTGGATGGCTAGTGCAGCGGTGAGCCCGCCGTCAACCGGAAGAGTCGCTCCGGTCACATAAGCCGCGCCCGGCGAGAGCAGAAAATCCACCACGCCGGCCACATCCGCCGGCCGCGCGAAGCGCCCGGCAGGTATCTGCTTCTCGACATTGGCGCGACAGGCGGCGTAGGGCTCCAGCATTGCGGTGTCGACGAAGCCGGGCGCGACCACGTTGACGGTCACGCCGCGCCGCGCGCTCTCGATGGCGAGGGTGCGGCAATAGCCGGCCAGCGCGGCTTTGGAGCCGGCATAGACGGCGTTTCCGGCATTGGCGACATCTGCCGCGATCGAACCGATGGCGACGATACGGCCGGCGCGAGCGCGAGTCATCGGCCGCAGCAGAGCGCCGGCAAGGCGCACGAAGGACCAGTAGTTCACCTGCATAAGCTCCTCCGCCCGCGTCTGATCGACCAGGGCGGCGAGCGTGTCGTAGCTCATGCCGGCATTGTGGACGAAGCCGAAATAGGCGGGGCCGTCCGCGACCTCCGCCGCGAAGCCGTCCACCGCCGCCTTGTCGGCAAGGTCGAGGCTGCGCGGGGTGAGCGCGGCATCGGGCTTCTCAGCCTTGATTTCCGCGATCAGGGCCTGCGCCTCCGCGGTCGCGGTGCGCACGGTGAACGTCACCTCGAAGCCGGAGAGCGCCAGCGCCCGCACGATCGCGGCGCCGACGCCGCGACCGCCGCCGGTAACCAGAACTCGCGGTGAGGTCACGCCGGCTCGCCCGTCATGATCAGGCAGACGTTCTGGCCGCCGAAGCCGAAGGAGTTCGACATCACCCGCTTCACCTGCGCGTCGCGGGCGACGTTCGGCACCACGTCGAGCGGGATCGCTGGGTCCGGCAGCTCGTAATTGATGGTCGGCGGGATGCGGCCATTGAGGATGGTCAGCAGCGAGGCCACGGCCTCGATGGCGCCGGCCGCGGTCAGCGTGTGGCCGATCATCGACTTATTGGATGACAGCGGGATCGAGCCGATCCGCTCGCCGAACACCGCCGACATGCCGGTGAACTCCATGCGGTCGTTCTCGGGCGTCGAGGTGCCGTGGGCGTTGATGTAGTCGATCTCCTCGGGGGCGACGCCGGCATCGGCCAGCGCGGCACGCATGCAGCCGATGACCGGCTTGGCATCCGGGGAGGAGCGGGTGCGGTGGAAGCTGTCGGCCATCTCGCCCACGCCTTCCAGCACGCCGAGGATCTTGGCCCCGCGCGCCACGGCATGCTCCAGGCTCTCCAGCACCAGCGCGCCGGCACCTTCGGCGATGATGAAGCCATCGCGGTTCTTGGCGAAGGGACGCGAGGCGGCTTCCGGCACCTCGTTATTGGTCGACAGCGCCGAGAGCAGCGAGAAGCGGATCAGCGCCTCAGCCGTCACCGAGCCGTCGGTGGCGATGGAAAGTGCCGCGTCGCAATCGCCGCGCCGGATCGCCTCGACCGCAAGCTGGATCGAGGTGTTGCCGGAGGCGCAGGCGGTGGACAGCGAGATCGGCTGGCCGCGCGTGCCGAAGCGGTCGGCGAGGTGGTCGGCGATCGAGCCGTAGAGGAAGCGCTCATGCCAGGCATCGTGCCCGCCGGTCTCGGCGGCGCGCAGCAGGTCGTCATAGGAGATCGGGCCGTTGGCCGCCGATTCCTGCGCGAGAATGCGGCGCTGCGGCCATTCCAGCTCGATCGGCGGCACGGCGCAGAACAGCGGACCGGGGAAGTTGCCCTTGGAGCCGATGCCGGATTCGGCGATCGCTTCCTCCGCCGCGAGCTGGGCCAGTTCCTCGGAGAGGTCCGGCGCGGTGCGCCCGCTCTCGGGCAGGAAATCGACCGTGCCGGCGATGGTGGTCTTCATCGTCTCGATGGGGAAGCGGGTGATGCGGTGAATGCCGGACTTGCCGGCGGTCAGCTTCGCCCAATTGTCCTGCTTGCCCTGGCCGAGCGAGGTCACCATGCCCATGCCGGTCACGACGACGATCGGCCGGCCGGCCTTGTCGGTATAGGACGCCATCATTTGATCCTCGGGAGCCGAAGGGCTCCCTCATATAAGCGGTTAGTCGACGCTTTCCACCAGCGCGACGCCTTCACCGCGCCAATGCCCCACTCCGGTGACGATGGCACGCTTCAGCGTTCCATCGAAAGGCTTTTCCAGCGGCTCGCCCTCCAGCGGGGGGAACAGGCTGCCCTTGGAGACCGCGAGCGCGGCGATGGCGAGCGCCACCGGCATCTGCGCTTCCAGCCCATGGCCCACGCGGTCGGTGACCGAGCGAACCGGCAGGCCGGAGCGCTCCAGCACCGCGGTTTCCGCAAGGGTCGGCTCCGGGGCGCCGCAGGCGGCGGAAAGAACGGCGGTGGCCGCGTCATTGCCGCCGCGGGCGACGCTGACGAGTTCCTCGATCTTGGCTTCCACCGCGCCGGGCTCGCTGCGCTGCGCACGCTCCGACCAGACGCCGGACAGCTTGGCGATGGGGGTCGCTCCGCGCGCGGTGGCGTGCTCAGGCGATTCCAGTACCAGAAAGGCGCCGGCCGAGCCGGTGGGAATGCCCTTGGCGGCGGCCAGAACCGGCGACCACGGTGCCATCATGGCGAGGCGCTTCAGCGCGAACAGCAGCAGCATGTCGCGCCGCTCGGCATTGTAGGCGCCGCCGACCAGGGCGATCTCGCTGGTGCCGGCCGCGATGCGCGACCAGCCGATGCGCACCGCATCGGTGCCCGAGCTTTCCTCGCCCATGAAGGTGCGCGAGGAGCCGGTGACGCCGTGCACGATCGAGATGTTGCCCGCCAGCAGGTTGGAAAGCTGGGCGAGGAACAGGGTCGGGCGCAGGTTCGACTGGAGCTGCTCGTTCAGGAAGATGTCGGGCTTGGCCTGCTTCTCGATCTCGGTGAGGATGGCGCCGTCGACCGACTGGTCGCGCTCGCCGCCGCCCGCCGCGACCACCATGTCGGTGCGGCCGAGAATGTCCTTGTCGCCCTTGATGCCGGCGGAATCGAGCGCGAGGCCGGCGGCATAGGTGCCGATCCGCTGCCACGGCTCCATCTGACGCTGGTCGCCCTTCTTGGGGATCTGCTTGTCGAATTCGACCTTGGCGAGCGGGTGCACCACGTAAGGAGCGAAGCCGGTCTCGTCGACCACCGGCCGCGTGCCGGCTTTGAGGGCATCCCAATGGGCTTCAAGTCCTTCACCGAGCGACGAGACGAGCCCGATGCCGGTGATCCAGACGTCGCGACGTTCAGACATGCGAGAGATTTCCTGCGCAGGAGTGCGCGTCGGGGGCCGGCGGCTCGCCCATCGGCATGCCGATGCGTTCGGCGGTCGAGAGCAGGTAGCCCCTGAGTTCCGGTGCCGGGAATGGCATCGTCTTGAGTGTGATGTCGGCGCTGCACACCGGCTTGCCGTCGACCAGGCCCTTGGCCTTGAGGCGCGCGAAGCCGGAGCCATCATGCTCCATGCTCGCATGAACCTCGATCACCTGGCCCGGCGTCACGAAGGTGCGCAGCTTGCCCTTGTCGACCGAGGCGAGGAACGCCATGCGGTCGTAATTATGCAGGCGCAGCAAGAGCATACCGCAGCTCTGCGCCATGATCTCGAACAGCAGGACACCCGGCAGCAGCGGATGGCCGGGGAAATGGCCCTCGAAGATCGGGCTCTGTTCCGGCACGATATTCGCCGTCTTCAAGGTTCGTGCTTCGAGATCGAGCTCGAGCACCTTGTCGACCATCTGGAAATATTCGAGCCGCATCGTCTGCCCTGCTGCCTTGATCCTCCGGCCAAAGGGCCGGCGGCGTCACGCCTGTCGCGTCACGCCCGAAGCCTCGAACCGAAGCCTCTGGCCGAAACGCTCACGCCGACTTGGCGGCGATGAGTTCGTCGATTCGCGCGCAGAGGTTCTTGAGCACGAAATACTGCTCGGTCGTCGCCTTGCCTTCGTTGACTTCCTGCGTCCACTGCTCCAGCGGCAGCTTGATGCCGAACGCCTTGTCGATGGCGAAAGCGATGTCGAGGAAGTCCAGGCTGTCGATGCCGAGATCGTCGATGGCGTGGCTTTCCGGCGTGATGTTCTCGCGCGGGATGTCGCACGTCTCGGCAATGATGTTGGCAACGGTCTCGAACGTGGACGACATGGAGTGCCTCTGGTCTTTGGGCCGCGTCCGGCCCGATTGCGAGTGGAGCGCCTTTATCCCCCGCTTGCGCGAAGGGCGGCCTCCTCATGGATGACGGCCCGTATACCTAAGCGTGAACGGCTATTCAATGGCACCCGTGTGCCAATCCTCGGCGGTGTGACATCTGCGCTTCGCCTGCGCTTCACGCAGGGTGATGGCCGTCGTCACGATTCCGGCCTATCGTCGGTGCCGACGCCCGGTGTGGCTCGTCGTCGGGGTTAAGTGTCGTCGGGGTTCAAGTATCATGGTCAGCGTTGCTTCGTCGCCCGCCGTGGCGCTTTTGCGTAATGGTCTTGCCGCACTTGCGATTCTGGCCCTGCCGGCCGCCGCGCTCGCGCAGGCGCCGCAGCCGCCGGCCAAGCCCGCACAGGCCCAGCAGGCGCCCGCCAAGCCGGCCCCCGCGAAGCCGGCGGTGCAGGCCAAGCCCGCCGTGCCGCCCGTTGCGGCCGAGCCGGCGCTGCCCAAGACCTTCGCCCGGCCTGAACTCGTCGAATCCGCGCGCCGGCTGCAGGCACTGCTGGACCGCGACCGCTCGCCGTTGGGTAAGCCGGCCGCGCAGCTCTCCCGCGACGCTGCCGCCGCGCTACAGGCAGGCGATGCGCGCACCGCGGCCGATATTTATGGCCGGCTTTCCCGTGCGGCTGGCCGCGAGGCGGCGGGCGGGGACACCGCGCTTTGGCTGCGGCTTTCCCGCGCGCTCGCCGCGATCAAGCCGAATGACGACGAATCCGGCGACACCTTCCTGGAGCGCGCCAGCGCCGCCGCCTTCCTCGCCTATCGCGCGGCGAAGACCAAGGTGCAGGAGGCCGACGCCCTCTTCTGGCTTGGCCACCTCTATGCCGAACGCCAGCTTTCCCGCGCGGCACTCGACACGATGAACCTCGCGCTCGGCTATCGCGACGTGCCCGAGCAGCGGGCCTTCTACAACAAGCTGCGCGAGGAGAAGGGCTTCCGGCTGCTGGATTACAGCGTCGATTCGGAGGCGGCTAATCCGCGGCTTTGCGTGCAGTTCTCGGAGAATCTGTCGACCGCGCCGGTGGATTTCGCCTCCTTCGTCACGCTTTCCGGCCCGCAGGGGCCGATCGACAAGCCGGCGGTAAGCGTGGAGAACAGCCAGCTCTGCGTCGAGGGGCTCCGCCATGGCGACAGCTACGACCTCACCATCCGGCAGGGCCTGCCCTCGGTGGTGGCGGCCGAGCCGCTGGCCTCGAACGCCGATCTCACGGTCTATGTGCGCGACCGCAAGCCGGGCGTGCGCTTCACCGGCCGCAACTACGTGCTGCCGCGCACCGGGCCGCGCAACATTCCAGTGGTGACAGTCAACACCAGCCTCGTCGGCCTCGAACTCTATCGCATCGGCGACCGCAGCCTGATCCCGACCGCGCTCGACGGCGATTTCCGTCGCGATCTCGGCGCGTTTGATCTGGAGCGGCTGAAGAACGGGCGGGCCGAACAGGTGTTTTACGGCACGCTGGAAACCGCCGCGCCGCTGAACGAGGATACCGTCACCGCCTTCCCGGTCGACGAGGCCGTCGGGGCGTTGGAGCCGGGCGTCTATGTGCTGGCCGCCCGCCCGGCCGGCGGGGCCGCCGATCCCAATGACGATTATTCCACCCGCTCCACCCAATGGTTCGTGGTCTCCGATCTCGGCCTCACCGCGCTCTCGGGTACGGACGGGCTAAGCGTGTTCGTGCGCGCGCTCGGCTCCGCCAAGCCGCTGGCCGGCGTCGAGTTGAGCCTTCTGGCGAAGTCCAACGAGGTGCTGGGCACCGCGACCACCGACGCGTCGGGCGCCGCCGCCTTCGAGGCCGGGCTTGTGCGCGGGCGCGAGGGATTCGCGCCGTCGGTGATCGTGGCGCGGTCGGGCGAGGGCGATTACGCCTTCCTGTCGCTCGACGATCAGGCGTTCGACCTCACCGATCGCGGCGTCGGCGGGCGGGCGGCGCCCGGGCGGATGGACGCCTT
This sequence comes from Ancylobacter sp. G4_0304, assembly GCF_047501495.1. Lineage (NCBI taxonomy): Bacteria > Pseudomonadati > Pseudomonadota > Alphaproteobacteria > Hyphomicrobiales > Xanthobacteraceae > Ancylobacter > Ancylobacter sp. G4_0304. The sequence goes on from NZ_JAZDRM010000012.1 coordinate 22,934, forward strand.
CGTGACCACGGAGCGCGGCGTCTACCGTTCCGGCGAGAGCGTGCACGTCACCGCGCTGCTGCGCGATCCGCAGGTGCGCGCTGTCGCCGGCGTGCCGCTGACGCTTATGCTCAAGCGGCCCGATGGCGTCGAGGAGGCGCGGGTGCTGGCGGCCGACGAGGGTGCGGGCGGCCGGGCGGTTGCCTTCCCGCTCAGCGGCGGGGCGATGACCGGGACCTGGCGGGTCGAGGCCTATGTCGACCCCCGCGGCGCCCCGGTCGGCTCCACGACCTTCCTCCTGGAAGACTATGTTCCCGAGCGGCTGGCGCTGGAACTGAGCACGAATGCCACCGTCATCGCGCCATCCATGACGGTCGATGTCGCCGCGCAGGGGCGCTGGCTGTTCGGCCCGCCCGCCCGCTCGCTCGATGTCGAGGGCGAAATCGAGGTGCGGGTCGCCAAGGAGCGCCCCGGTTTCCCCGGCTGGCGCTTCGGCCGGCCCGACGACGGCTTCACCCCGGTGCGCGAACCGCTCGCCGAGGCGCCGGTGACCAATGCCGAGGGCAAGGCCAATTTGAAGGTCGCGCTGCCGGTGTTCCCGGCGAGCGGGCGGCCGCTGGAAGCGGAGATCTTCGTCAGCCTGCAGGAAGGCGGCGGGCGGGCGGTGCGCCGCTCGCTGGTGCTGCCGGTGCGTCCGGCCGGGCCGGCCTTCGGCGTCAAACCGCTGTTCGGCGGCGACGGGCCGGGCGAGAACGCGACGGCCGGCTTCGAGGTGCAGATGATCGGCGCAAACGGCGCGCCGATGGCCAAAACCGGCGTCGGCTGGGCGCTCTATCGCGTCGAGACCCGCTATCAATGGTACCGCGTCGGCTCCAGCTGGGATTTCGAGCCGGTGCAGTCGACCTCCAAGGTCGCGGACGGCACGCTCGACCTCTCCGAGCAGGCGCCCGCGCGGGTCGAGGTGCCGGTGCAATGGGGCAATTACCGCTTCGAGGTCACCGATGCCGGCGTCTCGACGGCGGTCCCGTTCCAGGCCGGCTGGGGCGGCGGCGCCACGGCGGACGCGCCCGACCGGCTCGATGTCGCGCTGGACAAGGCGCAATACGCGGCCGGCGATACGCTGCGGGTCAACCTTGCGAGCCGCAGCGCCGGCTCCGCCACGGTGATGATCGTCGGCGACGGCGTGCTGGCCTCGCAGACGCAGGAAGTGGCGGCCGGCGCCTCGTCCTTCGAATTCAAGGTCGATGCCGGCTGGGGGCCGGGCGCCTATGCGCTCGCCTTCCTGCACCGGCCGATGGAGGTGTCGGCGGGGCGCAATCCCGGCCGCGCCATCGGGCTCGCCTGGTTCGGCGTCGACCGCGCCGCGCGCGAGCTGAAGGTGACGCTGGAGCCGCCGGCGCTGGTGCGCCCGGATACCACGCTGTCGGTGCCGGTCAGCGTCGCCGGGGCCGGGGCGGGCGAGGCCTATGTCACGCTGGCGCTGGTCGATGTCGGCATTCTTAACCTCACCGGCTTCAAGACGCCGGACCCGGAAGGCTTCTATCTCGGCCAGCGGGCGCTGGGCAGCGAGGTGCGCGATTTCTACGGCCAGCTCATCGACGGCATGTCGGGTGCGCGCGGAAGGCTGCGCGCGGGCGGCGACGCCATGGATGCCGGCCTGCAGGCCGAGCCGCCGACGCAGCCGCCGCTCGCCCTGTTCTCGGGCCCGGTAAGGCTCGACGCCGACGGCAAGGGCACGATCGACTTCGCCATACCGCCCTTCGACGGCACCGGCCGGCTGATGGCGGTGGCGTGGTCGGCAGCGGGCGTCGGCCATGCGCAGGCCGATGTCACCATTCGCGATCCGGTGGTGATCACCGCGACCCTGCCGCGCTTCCTCGCGCAGGGCGACCGCTCGACGCTCAATCTCGACATCGCCAATGTCGACGGCAAGCCGGGCGACTACGCGCTCGATCTCGTCGCCGACGGCCCGCTCGGCCTCGGTGCCGCGCCGCAAAGCCTCGCGCTTAGCGAAGGCGGACGGCAGGTGTTCACCGTTCCGGTCGAGGGCACGGGGCTGGGCGAGGCCAAGCTCTCGGTGCGGCTGTCGGGGCCGGAGGGGCTGAGCGTCGTGCGCGACTACCGCCTCAATGTCCGCCCGGCCTATCCCTCGATCTCCCGGCGCAGCGTGCAGGCACTGGCCCCCGGCAAGAGCCTTACGCTGAGTGCCGATCTCGTGGCCGATCTGGTGCCGGGGCGCGGCGATGTCGCGGTCAGCGCCGGCGGCGACCCGGTGCTCGACGTGCCGGCGCTGCTGATGGCGCTGGACCGCTATCCCTATGCCTGCTCCGAACAGCTCACCAGCCGCGCCTTGCCGATGCTCTATCTGAGCGAGCTGGCCGGCGCCTCAAAGCTGCGGCTCGGCACCGATCCGCAGGAGTTGGTGAACCAGGCGATCGCCCGGCTGATCGCGCGGCAGGGGGCGGACGGCTCCTTCGGGCTGTGGGAGGCGGGGGGCAATGATCTGTGGCTCGATTCCTACGTCATGGATTTCCTGACCCGTGCCCGCGAGCGCGGCTTCGAGGTGCCGCAGCAGCCCTTCACCATGGCGCTGGACCAGCTGCGCAACACGGTGGCCTATGCCGGCGAAGACCCGGGCAATAGCGGCCTCGCCTATGCCGCCTATGTGCTGGCGCGCAACGGAAGGGCGCCGCTGGGCGACCTGCGCTATGTCGCCGATGCCCGGCTCAACGATGTCACCTCGCCCTTGGCGCGCGGCCAGATCGCTGCCGCGCTCGGCATGCTGGGCGACAAGGGGCGCGCAGAACGGGTGTTCGCCAGCGCGCTGGAGCTGATCCCCGAGGCGCCGGAAAGCGAACTGGTGGGGCGCGCGGATTTCGGCTCCATGCTGCGCGACGCGGCGGCGGTGGCGACGCTTGCCGCCGAGGCGGGATTCCCCGGCACCGCGCGCGAGGCCCGCGGCCGGCTGAACGCCGCCGCTGCCGATCTCGGCCCGACCTCGACGCAGGAAGATGCCTGGTTGCTGCTCGCCGCCCGCGCGGCGCGCGAGGGGCAGGGCGTGCGGCTCGATGTCGACGGCACGGCGCAGGACGGGCTCTATGAGCGGGTGCTCTCGCCCGAGGAACTGAAGGCGGCGCCGGTGGTGCTGACCAATCGCGGCACCGCGCCGGTCGATGTCGTCGTCTCCATCGACGGCCCGCCGGCGCAGCCCGAGCCGGCGGCGGCCAACGGCTTCGCGCTGACCCGCAGCTATTTCGACCTTTCCGGCACTCCGGTCGATCCGTCCAAGGTGGCTCAGAACCAGCGTCTGGTGGTGGTGCTGGAAGCGGCGGAGGACCAGCCGGCGCCGAGCCGGGTGCTGATGGTCGACCATCTGCCGGCCGGCTTCGAGATCGACAACCCGAACCTCGCAGTTGGCTCGGATGCCGGCGTGCTGTCCTGGCTCGGCGAGACCACCGATGTCGCCCACGCCGAATTCCGCGATGCCTATTTCCTCGCGGCCTTCGACCTGACGCAGGATGCCGAGGAGGCCGGCGTGCTGCGCGTCGCCTATGTGGTGCGCGCGGTCTCGCCCGGCCTCTACGCCCATCCGCCGGCGACGGTGGAAGACATGTACCGCCCCGGCCGCTTCGCCCGGACGGCGGCGGGCCGGGTCGAGGTGACAGGGGCTGGCAAATGACGATGGGGGCAAGGACGAGGGTTCACGGGTGAGGCGCCCGCTCTGGCAGCGGCTTCTGGCATCCGGCGCGCTGGCGGGGATCCTGCTGGCCGGCGGCGCCTCTGCCTGGCTCGCCGGGGTTCGGGCCGGCGCGCCGCCCGCGCCGGTGATCGCGCTCTCGCCCGAGGTGCTGGACCGCGACGGCCGGCTGCTGCGCGCCTTCGCGCTTACCGATGGCCGCTGGCGGCTTGATCCCGGCCGGGTGGAGGTCGACCGGCGCTATGTCGAGATGCTGGTCGCCTATGAGGACCGGCGCTTCTACCAGCATGGCGGTGTCGATCCGCTGGCGGTGCTGCGCGCGGGCTGGCAGATGCTCAGCCATGGCCGCATCGTCTCCGGCGGCTCCACCCTGACCATGCAGGTGGCGCGGCTGCTGGCGCCGCGCGAGGGGCGCAGCTTCGCCGCCAAATTCGCCGAGATGCGCCGGGCGATCGAGCTGGAGGCGCGGCTTTCCAAGGTGGAAATCCTCAACCTCTATCTCGCGCTCGCGCCGTTCGGCGGCAATCTCGAAGGGGTGCGCGCGGCGAGCCTCGCCTGGTTCGGCAAGGAGCCGCGCCGCCTGAGCCTCGCCGAGGCCGCGCTGCTGGTCGCGCTGCCGCAATCGCCGGAGGCCCGCCGGCCGGACCGGCACCCGCAGGCCGCGGCCAAGGCGCGCGACAAGGTGCTCGCCCGCGTGGGGAGCGCGGGCCTTTTCGGCGCCGCGGAGGAGCAATTCGCCCGGCGCGCGGCCATTCCCGAGCGGCGGGCCGACATGCCGATGCTGGCGGCCCACGCCACGCAGAGCGCGCATCGCGAGCGCCCCGGTGCGCCGAGCCAGAAGCTCGCCATCGATCTTGCCATGCAGGCGCCCTTGGAAGCGCTGGCGCGCGAGCGGGTCCGCGACCTCGGCAAGGGCGTCTCGCTCGGCTTCGTGATGGTGGACAATGCCAGCGGGCAGGTGCTGGCCCGCGTGAGCGGCGCCGATCCGCTCGATGCCACGCGCGCCGGCGCGGTCGACCTGACGCGGGCACTGCGCTCGCCGGGCTCGACGCTGAAGCCCTTCATTTACGGCATGGCATTCGAGGACGGGATCGCCCACCCGGAAACGCTGATCGAGGACCGGCCGGTGCGCTTCGGCGCCTATCGCCCGCGCAATTTCGACCGCGAGTACCAGGGTACGGTCTCGGTCCGTCAGGCGCTGCAATTGTCGCTGAACGTGCCGGCGGTGGTGCTGTTGCAGGCGGTGGGTCCGCAGCGGCTGGCAAGCCGGCTGGAGGGCGGAGGCTTTTCGCTGCGCCTGCCACCGGGCGAGGTGCCGGGGTTGGCGGTGGGGCTCGGCGGGGTGGGCGTGACGCTGGAAGGGCTGGCTGGGCTCTATGCCGGCATCGCCAATGGCGGCCTCGCGCATCGTCTGGAAGCGCGTGCCGATGGCGCAAGCACCTCCGACGAGGGGCGCCGGCTGCTGAGCCCTGTGGCGTCGTGGTATCTCGCGCAGGCGCTGGCGGGCACGCCGCCGCCGCACAATGCGCGTGGAGGGCGGATCGCCTTCAAGACCGGCACGTCCTACGGCTATCGCGATGCCTGGGCGGTCGGGTTCGACGGCAAGCGCACGCTGGCGGTGTGGGTCGGGCGGCCGGACGGGCAGCCGGTTCCGGGCATGATCGGCCGGGAAGCCGCCGCGCCGCTGCTGTTCGAGGCGTTCGAGCGGCTGGGCTTGCGCCCGGCGCCGCTCGGTCCCGCGCCGCGCGGGGCGATCGCCGGACGGCAGAACGACCTGCCGCCGCCGCTGCGCCGTTTCGGCGCGGGCGTGGGGCAGGGAATCGGACAGGCGGGGCTGAGAATCGTGTTTCCGCCCGATGGAGCGGATCTTGAGCGCATGGCGGACGAGCCGCTGGCGCTGAAGGTCGATGGCGGGGTCGGCCCCTTCACCGTGCTGGTGGACGGTTTGCCGTCCAGCACCGGTTTCGGGGGCACCCAGCTATCCTGGCAACCGAGGGGCGCGGGATTTACGCGCCTGACGGTCATGGACGCTGCCGGCTACAGCGACAGCGTCAGCCTGCGTATTCGCTGAGGCGTGCTCTCATAAAGAGAGCAACGCGCCATAGCTCAACGGCCGTTGACGGCGACGCTGGCGATGTCCTGACGGGTGAGGCCACGGCGGGCCAGAGCGGCGTCGGACAGGCGGGACAGGGCTTCATAGCGCACCGCGATGCGACGGCCTTCGCCGAGAGCGTCGAAGAACGCGACAACGGCTTCAACAGCACGCGAGGTGAAGTCCGGGGACGAACGGTGGGACAGGGAAATGGTGCTCATCGGAGCCTCCTTGCATTCAGTATGCCAGCAATATAGCGACCTTGATGCGCTGCAAAAGATGGAATGCTGCATGGCAGCAATGAATCTGACGCATGGTGATGTCGGCAGAAGAGTTAAGGTATAAGGTGTTTAAATACCTCTATTGCTGCTATGTGGGCGATGTAGGTTAATTAATACCGTCAAAATCACCTTGAGTTGCAAATTTGAGGGGAGGGGGTGCGGTTTAGTCATGCCTCCAGCGCGTGCGCGTTTCAGCGCCATGCGCGGCAGGAGGGCAGTGTGCTCGCGTAAGGGAGGGAGGCGGTCCGGTCGCCGGCGCGCGGGTTTCCCACAGGCGGACGCGCGATCGGCGGGGCCATGAACGGAAGGGGCTTGATCTCCCGGCCGTAGATCGCTAGAGGAACGCCCCACAAACACCTTTTGGTGTCGCGCCGGCCCACGAAGCATTTCGTCTCCCGCCGCGCCGACCCGATTGGGGGATAGTTTAACGGTAGAACTGCGGACTCTGACTCCGTTAGTCCTGGTTCGAATCCAGGTCCCCCAGCCAAAATTACCGAAATTTATCATCGCATTATCTGGGTGCCCGCTTGAAGGACACCCCAGACCGCCGAGCATGAACCCGCATTGTACCCAGCGCCCTGCGGATCGCCGATCACTTGCCCTGTACCGTTCGGCGCAGAAGTGCGAGCAACATTTTCCAAGGCGCCCGGAGCTTTCGCCGCCACAGCTCAATCAAATTGATCGACATGCCCCCCATGCCGGGCTTCGCACTGAAGATTGGGTCGCCGGACTTCGCGACGTTTCTGCCGGCATCGAATCCTATTGGGACATCGGCAAGCATCAGGTCGAGACGCTGCTGGAAGACCAAAGCATATCGGCTTTGGACACACCGGTGTTCGTTAGGAAAGCCGGCCATGGGCAACTCGCCGAGAAGCGAGACGCCCATATTCTCCAAAAGCGGGCGGGACCAAGCCGCAACTTCGGCGGCGTTAGTATCCATTCGCTCAATAAAGTCATGGATCGTGTTAGCTACCCGTTCCAAGGTATTCTTGTGGATCGCGTCAAGCCTATCCATTGCCGACGATATGTGGACGGAGCTCTGTAACATTCCGCTTCGTGCAAGATCGAAAGTGATTTGCTTTAGAGCTGACTTCGCCTTGTGCCGAGATCTGTGTGTAATCGCAGATAGTGCGCGATCTAGATCGGCCTTGTTGGGCTGTCGGTAGGACATGGCTTTTCTCCGGTTGTCGAGGGTGCGCTTGGGCTACCTGCCAGACCGGGAAGATCGAAAAGACGTTTAAGAGCGCATCGTTATCCTGCTTGTGCTCGCCGCGCCTGTCAAATGGCTGCCCTTGGCCGAGGGTATCGGCCGGGGGCAGCAGTAGTCGACATGAGCAGGGCGGAGACCCTGCGGCGGCGTCGATCGCGAGTACAGCCCTGTGTCTCGCGTGTCGCGACTTATGCCGGCGGGCGCATGCGGCCTTCGCGATAGGCGGGGAGAACGCGCAGGGCGAATTCCACCAGACGGTCCTCGTCGCGCTCGCCCAGGCGGATCGCCTCGATCAGGGCCGAAGCCAGACGGGTGCGCGTGTCCTGGGCGTTGCTGCCGGAAGTCAGAGGCGCTGCGACCTTCTCGGTTCGGGTCATGCAGGCATCGAGCAGACGCACGGTCTCAGGATCAAGGCGGACGAAAGGCGACGGCATGAATCACTTCCCTGCGGCCATTCGCGGCCGGCGACGACCATGTAGGGGCGGCACGCGCCACGGCAAGGGTCCTTCCGTCGAACAAGACGCACGTTCGCGTGGGGGAGCGAGAGATGGCCGAGACGGTGCAACGATGACGGCGAGATGATGAGGCTCTTTGCCGGGCGGCTGGCCCGCTCCCGGTTTCCTCGCTTCCGGTTCGCGCCTCCCCATGGCCAACCCCCACCCCCTGCGTTATCTCTGGCGCGTGTCGAGTAACGCCCTGCCGGGCCTTTGCCGGAGATGCCGCGCCATGCGCACCGTCCTTCTCGTTCTCCCGCTCGCCCTGATGGCGGCGCCCGCGCTGGCCCAGACCATGCCAAACTCGCTCAACATGAGCTGCGCCAGCGCGCGCGAATTGGTGCGGCGGGAAGGCGCGGTGGTGATCGGCACCGGGCCGGTGATCTATGAGCGCTACGTGGCGAACCGGGGCTATTGCACGGTGGGCCAGCAGACCGAGCCGGCGTGGGTGCAGACCGCCGACCAGGCCGAATGCTATATCGGCAGCCGCTGCCGCGAGCACACCATCAAGAAGAAGCGCTGAGGCCTGCGCGGTTCAGAACAGGCGCTGTGCCATCAACAGCAGCTGCTGGGCCTGTTGTGTGGCGCCCGGCAGAGCGGCGCCGCGGTTCATGCGGCCCTGCGCCTCGGTGACGTTGTAATCATATTGCAGGATCAGCGAGAACGCGGGCAGTGGCGACCATACGATGTTGCCGCCGACATTGTAGTTGATGCCCGACGCCGCGCCGTAGCCCAGCGCCGCCGTCGCGTCATTCATGTCGACCCGGGCATAGCCGCCGAACAGGGTGCCTTGCCATTCGTCGTTCCAGTTGTGCAGCAACTGGGCGGTGAGGTTCCAGCCGGTCACGCGCGACAGCGAGCCGTCAGCGCCGAGATAGGCGTCCGGCGGGGCGAAGCTGCCGCTGGGGTCGATCAGGCCGAGATAGGACGTGGCACCGTCGCTATAGGCGGTCTGGAGATACAGCGTGTCGCCCGAGCCCAGTGCGGGCAGGTTGAACATGATGCCGGCCTGAACCGCGTAGCCCCACTCGTCCGACACCCCGCCCGCGACCGGCGTGCCGTCGACCGCGGTCGCGCCCACGCGGATCTGATGCAGCGCGCCGGAAAGCTGAAACTGCCCCCAGTCGCCGGTTGGGCCGATGGCCGCCACCAGATCGGGCACGTCGCTCTGCTGGACCAGGCTCGTGCCGCTGTGCGGATAGGCCATGCCCACGCCGGCGGCGCGCTGCGACGAATCCTCCAGCGAGACAGTGGCCGTCCAGCCATGGGAGAGGTCCCAGCGATAGGCGCCAAGCATGATCTGCTGCTGGTCGCCGATGGTCGCGGGGTCGGTGCCCAGCACGTTCTGGTTGGCGTAGAAGTCGAACATCGACTGGGTCTTGCCGACGGTGAAGCCGGCGAATTCGACATGGGCGTCCCAGATGTCGACGGCGGTGGCTGGCGGGCCGCTGCCCCATTCGGCCGCCCCGCGATATTGCAGGCGCAGTTCGGTATAGGAGCGGAGCGTGCCGTATTCCGTGGTGTCCCGTGCGTCCATCACCAGCCCGTAGGTGGCGATCGAATAGGTTTCGTCATCGGCCGGCGGATAGTCGGTGTAGCTGTTGTAATAGCCTTCCGCCCAGACATAGCCGCCGAGCCGCAGGCAGGTGTCGGTGCCGGGCACGAGATAGAAGCCGGCGCCCGTGCTGGTGCATTGCCGGACCTTGCCGGCCGTCCGGTCCTGTCCGGGCAGGTCGCCGGCGAAGGCCGCGCCGGGAAGGGCGGCCATGGCGGCGGCCAGCAGGGGGCCGCGAAGCGGAATCACCGATACCATCAAACCCTTATTACCCGTAAGCCGATCGCGTGTCAGTCTCGCCGTCCCTTCGATCGAGCGGGCCTGACGCCAAGGCCCATGCGCACCGCTCTTGTGCTTTAATGGATAAAACGTTCTCCGTGGTGGCCTTTCCGACAATGCACTATTCCGCCTATCTGCCCTGGGTGCTGGCGATCGGCCAGTTCGCGCTGCAGGCGATCTACGTCATGCGCGCGCTGCTGCGGCCGCATCGCGAACCGGCGTCGCGGCTGGCCTGGGTGGTGGTCATCCTGGTGGCGCCGGTGATCGGCGTGGTGGCCTATGTGCTGTTCGGCGACACCAATGTCGGGCGGCGGCGAATTGCCCGGCTGCGCGCGGCGCTGAAGCGCCTGCCCCCGCTCGGCAGTCTCGACGACAGCATCGCCGAGGCCGAGGTGCCCGAGCATTACACCGGGGTGTTCCGGGTGGGGCATTCGATCAGCGGCCACCCGCCGGTCGCGGGCAACACGGCGTCGCTGATGGCGGATTCGGCGGCGGGCATCGAGGCGATCGTCGCCGATATCGACGGCGCGCGGGAAAGCGTGCACCTGCTGTTCTACATCTGGCTGGCCGATGGCAGCGGGATCAAGGTCGCCGACGCGGTCAAGCGCGCCGCCGCGCGCGGCGTCGCCTGCCGGATCATGGCGGATGATCTCGGTTCGCGCGCCTTCATCAATTCGGTGCACTGGAAGGAAATGGAGCTGGCCGGCGCGAAGCTCGCCCGCGCGCTGCCGATCGGCTTTCCGCTGTCGCGCCCGTTCAAGGGCCGCATCGACATGCGCAACCACCGCAAGATCGTGGTGATCGACAACGCCGTCACCTATTGCGGCAGCCAGAACTGCGCGGATGCCGCCTTCGCCATCAAGGCGAAATTCGCCCCCTGGGTCGACATTCTGGTGCGGCTGGAAGGCCCGGTGGTGCGGCAGAACCAGCATCTCTTCGCCAGCGACTGGATGGCCCATGTCAACGAGGATTTGAGCGGGCTGCTGCGCCGCCCGATGGCGACCCCGAGTGGCGGCTTTCCCGCGCAGGTGATCGGCACGGGGGCGGCGGTACGCTATTCCGCCATGCCGGAAATCTTCGTCTCGCTGATGAACGCGGCGCGGCGCGAACTGGTGATCACCACGCCCTATTACGTGCCGGACGAACCGATCCAGGCCGCGCTGTGCTCGGCTGCCCGGCGCGGTGTGGCGACCACCATCATCTTTCCCCAGCGCAATGATTCGTGGATCGTGGCGGCGGCGAGCCATTCCTACTACCGGGAACTGCTCGATGCCGGCGTGCGCATCCACGAATATGTCGGCGGGCTGCTGCACACCAAGTCGGTGACGGTGGATGGCGAGACCGCGCTGTTCGGCTCGGCGAACATGGACCGGCGCTCCTTCGAGCTGAACTCGGAGAACAACATCCTGTGCTACGACGAGGCGTTCACCGGCGTGCTGCGCGAGCGCCAGCAACACTATCTCGACCGTTCCGAGGAAGTGCTGGCCGAGCATGTCGACGGCTGGAGCCGCCGGCGCAGGCTGTGGAACAACACCATCGCAATGCTCGGCCCGGTGCTCTGAGACGCCGGTCCGCTCCTGCCGCCGGGCGGAACTGCGCCAAAGCGCATTGCGCCGACGCTCGCGAATGCTACATTTCACATCGAGTGTTGAATAATACGAGCCCGGAATCGCCCTGTGCGGGCCGGGTGGACGGCTTCGGCCGGGGATTTCAGAAATGGTCGACGAGGCCGATACGCCGTCGGGAAGTCCGGCGGCCGGGGAGCGGGTGGCTTCATTGCCGCCTCGCGACGAGCGCGCGCATGCGCAGGGGCAGCCGAGCCATGCCCGCGGCCGCCCGTGGCGCGGGCGGCGGAGCTATCCGCCTGCCGCCGGCGGACGTCCCTATGCCGAGGAGGGCTGCTATGCCGCCCTTGATCTCGGCACCAATAATTGCCGCCTGCTGATCGCCCGCCCCACCGCCACCGGCTTTCGCGTGGTGGACGCGTTTTCGCGGATCGTGCGGCTCGGTGAGGGGCTGATCGGCTCGGGCCGGCTGGGCGATGCGGCGATGGCACGGGCGATCGACGCGCTGAGCGTGTGCTCCGCCAAGATCGGGGCGCGGCGCATCGCCGATGGCCGGCTGATCGCGACCGAGGCGTGCCGCTCTGCCGCCAATGGCGACGAGTTCATCGCCCGCGTCGAGCGCGAGACCGGGCTGAAGCTGGAAATCGTGGACCGCGAGACCGAGGCGCGGCTGGCGGCGGCCGGCTGCACGCCGCTGGTGGACCCGACCTCGGACGGCGCCGTGCTGTTCGATATCGGCGGCGGCTCCACCGAGGTGGTGTGGCTCGACCGTGTGGAGACCTGCGACGTCGGCCCGCCCGCCGCGGTGATCCGCGCCTGGGTCTCGGTGCCGCTGGGCGTGGTCACGGTGGCCGAGCGCCATGGCGGCGTGCAGGTGACGCGCGACGATTTCGAGGCGATGGTCAACGAGTTCCGCCCCCATCTCGACGGCTTCGTCGCGGCGGTGGGGCCGCATAATTGCGGGCGGCTGCATCTGCTCGGCACCTCCGGCACGGTGACGACCATTGCCGGCGTGCATCTCGACCTCCCGCGCTACGACCGCTCGCAGGTCGACGGCACCTGGCTCGACGCCGAGCAGGTGCGCGTGGTGGTCGACCGGCTGTTGGCCATGCCGTTTTCCGAGCGCGCGGCCAATCCCTGCATCGGCGCCGAGCGTGCCGATCTGGTGCTGGCCGGCTGCGCGATACTCGAAGCCGTGCGCCGCGCCTTTCCTTGCGACCGGCTGCGCGTGGCCGACCGGGGCCTGCGCGAGGGCATATTGGTGGAACTGATGCGCGCCGACCGTGTGTGGCGCGAGACGGCCGAGGCATAGGCGTGAGCGAGAAGAAGACACCCGGCAAGCAGCAGGGCGCCGCCGCCACCACGGAGGCGCGCCCGCTAAAGGTGCGGCTCAGGAAGGCGCGCTCGCTGTCCAATTCCTCGCAGAAATGGCTGCAACGCCAGCTCAACGACCCTTATGTCGCTCGTGCGAAGCGTGAAGGCTGGCGCTCGCGCGCGGCCTTCAAGCTGATCGAGATCGACGACAAGGTGAAGATCCTCAAGCCCGGGCTTCGGGTGGTGGATCTGGGTGCGGCGCCGGGCGGCTGGAGCCAGGTCGCGGCGCAGCGCGTGAAGTCCGAGGACGGTCCCGGCAAGGTGGTCGCCATCGATCTTCTTGAGGTCGAGCCGATTTCCGGCGTGCAGTTCGAGCAGCTCGACTTCCTCAAGGACGACGCGCCGGCGCGGCTGATGGAGATGCTCGGCGGGCCGGCCGACGTGGTGATGAGCGACATGGCGGCGAACACCACCGGCCACAAGGCGACCGACCATCTGCGCATTGTCGGGCTGGTGGAACTCGCCATCGATTTCGCCCGGCAGGTGCTGGCGCCGGGCGGCGCCTTCGTTGCCAAGGTGTTCCAGGGCGGCACCGAGGGCGCGCTGCTGGCGGACATGAAGCGCGATTTCACCACGGTGAAACATGTGAAGCCGCAGGCCAGCCGTCAGGATTCCGCCGAGCTTTATGTAGTGGCGACTGGGTTTCGCGGGCGGGCCGAGTAGGACGCCCCCTTAGGCCGCCGAACCCATCTCGCCCGGCGGCTCGGCCGGGGCGGCAGGCTTCTCGCGGCGGCGGGCCAGCGCCGCGCCGGCATCTTCCGGCAGGCGCAGGAAGAAGAACACCGAGCACACCGCGATCAGCGCCACCACGGTGAAGGCGACGTTGAAATCGGACAGATGGATGGTGCCGTCGCCGCGCCAGCGGCGCGTGCCGTCGAGCACCAGCGCGGCCACCGCCACCCCGGTCGAAATCGAAACCTGCTGCGCCACGCTGGCAAAGCTGGTGGCCCGGCTCATCGCCTCGTTGGAAATGTCCGCATAGGACAGCGCATTGGTGGAGGTGAACTGCAGCGAGCGGAAGAAGCCGCCGAGCAGCAGGATCGCGACCATCGCCAGATAGGGCATGCCGGGCCGGAAGAGGGCGCCCGCAGCGATGAAGGCGCTGGCGATGACGCAGTTCACCACCAGCACGCGCCGGAAACCGAAGGTGCGGATGATCGGCGCGGCGGTGAACTTCATGGTCATCGCGCCGGCGGCGGCTGCGAAGGTGATCATGCCCGAGGCAAACGGCGAGAGCCCGAAGCCGAGCTGGAGCATCAGCGGCAGCAGGAACGGCAGCGCGCCGATGCCGATGCGGAACAGCGAGGCGCCGACCACACCCGCGAAGAAGGTCGGTATCTTCAACAGCGCGAGGTCGAGAATCGGCCGGTCGGTGACGCGGGCATGGCCGATATAGAAATACATCGCCACCGCGCCCACCGCGATCACGGCGAAGGCGATCCAACTCGCCACGGCGTGCTGGCCCAGCAGCGCGAAGCCGAAGACGAGGCCGGCGAGGCCAACGCCGGACAGTGCCATTCCCTTGAAATCGAAAGGCGGGAGGTTCTCCTCCCGTATGTCCGGAATGAAGCGGGTGGCGAGCAGCACGCCGATCAGCCCGATCGGTATGTTGAGGAAGAAAATGTAGCGCCAGTCGAAATAGGTGGTGATGAAGCCGCCGAGCGGCGGGCCGATCACCGGGCCCATCAGCGCGGGAATGGTGAGCCAGGCCAGCGCCGAGACGATGTCCTCCTTGGGGACGGTGCGCAGGATGACGAGGCGCCCGACCGGCACCATCATCGCCCCGCCCATGCCCTGAAGGATCCGGTAGAGCACAAAGTCCGGCAGGGAATGGGCGAGGCCGCACAGCAATGAGCCGGTGGTGAAGATGACGATGGCGGCGCGGAACACGGTGCGCGAGCCGAAGCGGTCGGCGAACCAGCCGCTGGCCGGAATGAACACCGCGAGGCTCAGCAGATAGGACGTCAGGGCCAGCTTGAGCGAGATCGGATCTTCGTGAAGATCGGCGGCGATCGCCGGTAACGAGGTGGCGATTACGGTTGAATCGAGCTGTTCCATGAACAGCGCGCAGGCGACGATGAGGGGGACAAGACGTTCTGTGCGCACGGCGTCATCCGTTCCGGCCGAATCCTTGGCGGCATACTGCCGGCGAGGTCGCGACGTCTATAACCTGTTCGGCGGGAAACCGGCGAGAGGGCAGAATCACAAGATTTCGTAATCGCCGCCTGCTCTCCCGGCGTCATTTGCAAGCCGCGCGCGACGCACAGCGGCATTGCGCGCGGCACAGCACGAGAAGCCTAGGAAAGCGCGTGGGGCCATGGTATGAGCCCTCGCCAACTCGAAGAGAGCGGGCGACATCTTGCGTCCCCTTCGCTTCGTCCATCCATCCATTGGGCTTCAGCGGGGCGTGTCGCTCCGCCGCCCTCAAATCGGGAGTTGGCGATGCCGGTGCTCGACGGCCTCGCGCGGGAAGCGCTCACCTTCGACGACGTTCTCCTCAAGCCGGGCCTTTCCGACACGATGCCGGGGCAGGCGGATATCCGCTCGCGCGTCACGCGCTCGATCCTGCTCAATCTGCCGATCCTGTCCTCGGCGATGGACACCGTGACCGAGGCGCCGATGGCGATCGCACTGGCGCAGGCCGGCGGGCTCGGCGTCATTCACCGCAACCTCGATCCCGAGGTGCAGGCCGAGCATGTGCGGCAGGTGAAGAAGTTCGAGAGCGGCATGGTGGTGAACCCCGTCACCATCCATCCCGACCAGACGCTGGCCGACGCGCTGGCGCTGATGAAGCTGCATTCCATCTCCGGCATTCCGGTGGTCGAGCGCGGTCCGAACGGCCGTGGCGGCAAGCTGGTGGGCATCCTCACCAACCGCGACGTGCGCTTCGCCAACAATCCCGGCCAACCCGTCTCCGAGCTGATGACCAAGGATCGCCTGGTCACCGTGCAGGACGGCGTCGCGCAGGCCGAGGCTAAGCGGCTGCTGCATCAATACCGCATCGAGAAGCTGCTGGTGGTGGATGAGGATTACCGCTGCGTCGGCCTGATCACCGTCAAGGACATGGAAAAGGCGGTCACCCATCCGAACGCCACCAAGGACGAGCAGGGGCGCCTGCGCGTCGCCGCCGCCACCACGGTCGGCGATGACGGCTTCCGCCGCGCCGAGCTGCTGGTTGATGCCGGCGTCGACCTCGTGGTGGTCGATACCGCCCACGGCCATTCGCGCAAGGTTCTCGATCAGGTGAGCCGCATCAAGCAGCTCTCCAACAAGGTGCAGATTCTCGCCGGCAACGTCGCGACCGGCGAGGGCGCCCGCGCGCTGATCGATTCCGGCGCCGACGCGGTGAAGGTCGGCATCGGGCCGGGCTCGATCTGCACCACCCGCATCGTGGCCGGCGTCGGCGTGCCCCAGCTCACCGCGATCCTCGACGCGGTGGAGGAGGCGCGCAAGAGCGACACGCCGGTGATCGCCGACGGCGGCATCAAGTTCTCCGGCGACCTCGCCAAGGCGCTGGCGGCGGGCGCGGAATGCGCCATGATCGGCTCGCTGCTGGCCGGCACCGACGAAAGCCCCGGCGAGGTCTACCTGTATCAGGGCCGCTCCTATAAGTCGTATCGCGGCATGGGCTCGGTGGGCGCCATGGCGCGCGGCTCGGCCGACCGCTATTTCCAGGCCGAGGTGAAGGACACGCTGAAGCTGGTGCCGGAAGGCATCGAGGGCCAGGTTCCCTATAAGGGCCCGGCTTCGGGGGTGCTGCACCAGCTCGCCGGCGGCCTGCGCGCCGCGATGGGCTATGTCGGCGGCGCCACGCTGGAGGAGTTCCGCGACAAGGCGCAGTTCGTGCGCATTTCCGGCGCCGGCCTGCGCGAGAGCCATGTCCATGACGTGATCATCACCCGCGAGAGCCCGAACTATCCCTCGCGGACCTGAGCCGTTTCATCGTCCCGCCGGCGCCGGGTTTGCCCCGTGCCGGCGGGTTTCGCGTTCCGGGTTGATCGGGGAGACCGTGCCGTGAGCGTCGCCGCCATCCTGCTGCCGGTATTCGTGCTGGTGTTTCTGGCCTTTGCGCTGCTCCTCCTGCTCGGCGGGCGGCGCAAGGCCGCGCTCGCCGCTGGCGAGGTCGACCGCGAGCTCGCCCCGCTCGACGACCGGGCATGGCCCGCTAATGTGCGGCAGGCCAGCAACGCCTTCCGCAACCAGTTCGAGCTGCCGGTGCTGTTCTACCTGGTGGTGACGCTCGCATTGGTGACCCGCAAGGCCGATATCGGCTTTGTGGTGCTGTCCTGGATTTTCGTCCTGTCTCGGTTCTGCCAGGCCTTTGTGCACGTCACCTCGAACGAGGTGCGCTGGCGGTTCCTGTCTTATGCCATCGGTTTCGGCGCGCTTGTGCTGATGTGGGTGCTGTTCGCGCTCTCCATCCTGCTCGCGCCCGTGATCCCGTGACTTTCGCGGCCCGTCCTGGGGCCGCCCCTGAAGGTGCTTGAATGACCCCCGCCGCCCGGCTTTCCGCCGCCATCGATGTGATCGCCACCCTGCTCGCCGAGCGCCGCCCGGCCGCGGACGTGCTGAAAGACTGGGGCCGCAGCCACCGTTTCGCGGGCTCCGGGGACCGGGCCGCCATCTCCTCGCTGGTCTATGACGTGCTGCGCCGCCGCGCCTCCGCCGGCTGGCTGATGGGTGCCGACGAGGCGCGCGCGCTGGTGCTGGGCACGCTCAAGCTCGCGCGGGGCATGGAGGCCGACGCGATCGCGAACCTGTGCGACGGCTCGCGTTTCGCCCCGGCGCCCTTGAGCGAGCGCGAGGCCGAGCGCCTCGCCGCCGGTTCGCTGGAAGGCGCGCCCGCTCATGTCGAGGGCGATTACCCCGAATGGCTCGACGCCTCGCTGGCGGCGGTGTTCGGCGAGGAGCGTGCGCTGGAAGGCGTGGCGCTGGCTGAGCGCGCGCCGCTCGACCTGCGCGTCAACACGCTCAAGGCCGACCGGGACAAGGCCTTGCAGGCGCTGGCCCATCTCGGCGCGACGCCGGGTGCGTGGTCGCCGCTCGCCCTGCGCATCGCGCTGGAGGCCGACGGCAAGGCGCCCGCGCTGACCGCCGAGCCGGCTTATGTGAAGGGGCAGGTGGAAATCCAGGACGAGGGCTCGCAGATCGCCGCCATCCTCGCCGCGCCGCCCCGCGGCGGGCAGGTGCTGGACCTGTGCGCCGGCGGTGGCGGCAAGACGCTGGAATTCGCCAGCCTGATGGACAATGCCGGCCAGCTCTACGCCTTTGACGACGACATACGCCGCCTCGCCCCGATCCATGAGCGGCTCCAGCGCGCCGGCGCCCGCAATGTGCAGGTGCGCTCGCCCAGGGGCCCGGCCGATGTGCTGAGCGACCTTGAGGGACGCATGGACCTCGTGCTGGTCGACGCGCCCTGCACCGGCACCGGCACCTGGCGCCGCAACCCGGACGCCAAATGGCGGATGCGCCCCGGCGCGCTTGTCGAGCGCATCAAGGACCAGACTGAGATCCTCGACACCGCCGCCCGCTATGTGAAGCCGGGCGGCCGGCTCGCCTATGTCACCTGCTCGCTGCTCGACGAGGAGAATGGCGCGCAGATACGCGGCTTTTTCGGCCGGCAGCCGGATTTCCGCATCATTCCGCCCGCGGAGACGGTGCTGGCGCTCGGCGAGCGCGGCATCCTGCTGCGGCAGGCGGCGCTGGCGCGCGAGGAGGGGCTGCTGCTCACCCCGCGCCGCACCGGAACCGACGGCTTCTTCATCGCCGTGATGGCACGTTCATGAGCGGGCGGGCGGCGATACCCGGCGCGACACCGGCCTCAGGGCCGCTTGACGCAGCTGCGCTTGCGCGGGACATCGCTACCATTGCCGCCGACCAGCTTCTTGATCTGGCCGGCCGGACAGCTGCCGTCGTCGACATAGACCACCTTGAGATAGGGCAGCTTGCCGGCGGGCGGTTCGGCTTTGAGAATATCGGTTGCGCCGGCCGTCGCGACCGTCGCGACGAGCAGGCCGAAGGCGACAGGAACGGGCTTCATCGCACACTCCGAAGGCAGCAACGACAAGGCTTCTGGGGTCTAAGGGGAGGGCCTCGGGCCGACTTTAGTCGCCGGTATTATTATGCGTCAAGCGCCGTTCGCACCTGCCGAACCGGCTGCGCCGCTTTACCCCATCGCCGTCTCTCACTAAAAGATTTGCGCCATGACACACGCCGCCATCACTGACACCGCCGAGGCCGTCGAAGCTGCCGAGCACGACACCATCCTCATCATCGACTTCGGCAGCCAGGTGACGCAGCTCATCGCGCGCCGGGTGCGCGAGGAGGGGGTGTATTCGGAGATCGTGCCGTTCCAGAGCGCGGCGGAGGCGGTGCGGCGGCTCAAGCCGGTCGGCATCATCTTCTCCGGCGGTCCGGCCTCGGTGCTCGACGCTGGGAGCCCGCGCGCGCCGCAGGAAGCCTTCGATGCCGGCGTGCCGATCCTTGCCATCTGCTACGGCCAGCAGACCTGCGCGCTGCAGCTCGGCGGCGAGGTCGAGGGCGGCCATGCCGCAGAATTCGGCCGTGCCGAGGTGACGATCCACAAGGCGAGCGCGCTGTATGACGGGGTGTGGGACGTCGGCGGCCACTATCCGGTGTGGATGAGCCATGGCGACCGCGTGACCCGCCTGCCGGAAGGCTTCGAAGTCGTGGCGACATCCGAGAACGCGCCCTTCGCCATTGCGGTGAATGAGGGCCGGCGCATCTACACCACCATGTTCCACCCGGAAGTGGTGCACACCCCGCATGGCGCGGCGCTGCTGCGCAACTTCGTGCGCAGAATTTCAGGTGCCAGCGGCGATTGGGGCATGAAGGCCTATCGCGACGAATCGATCCGCCGCATTCGCGAGCAGGTCGGCTCGGAGAAGGTAATCTGCGGGCTGTCCGGCGGCGTGGATTCATCCGTCGCGGCGGTGCTGATCCATGAGGCGATCGGCGACCAGCTCACCTGCGTGTTCGTGGACCATGGCCTGCTGCGCCTCGGCGAGGCCGAGCGCGTTGTGACGCTGTTCCGCGACGCCTACAACATTCCGCTGGTCCATGTGGATGCCTCCGAGATGTTCCTCGGCGCGCTGGAAGGCGTGACCGACCCGGAGGTGAAGCGCAAGACCATCGGCAAGCTGTTCATCGACGTGTTCGAGGACGAGGCGAAGAAGATCGGCGGCGCGGCCTTCCTGGCGCAGGGCACGCTCTATCCCGACGTGATCGAGAGCGTGAGCTTCACCGGCGGGCCGTCGGTGACCATCAAGAGCCACCACAATGTCGGCGGCCTGCCCGAGCGCATGAACATGAAGCTCGTCGAGCCGCTGCGCGAATTGTTCAAGGACGAAGTGCGCGCGCTCGGCCGCGAGCTCGGCCTGCCGGAAGTGTTCGTCGGCCGCCACCCGTTCCCCGGGCCGGGCCTCGCCATACGCTGCCCCGGCGAGATCACCCGCGAGAAGCTGGATATCCTGCGCCTCGCCGACGAGATTTACCTGGAGGAAATCCGCCGCGGCGGGCTTTATGATGAGATCTGGCAGGCTTTCGCGGTCATCCTTCCGGTGAAGACCGTGGGCGTGATGGGCGACTTCCGCACCTACGACTATGTGGTGGGCCTGCGCGCGGTGACCTCGGTCGACGGCATGACGGCGGATTTTTACCCGTTCGACATGTCCTTCCTCGGCCGCGTGGCGACGCGGATCGTCAACGAGGTGAAGGGGGTGAACCGCGTGGTCTACGACGTGACCAGCAAGCCGCCGGGGACGATCGAGTGGGAGTGAACTAGGGTGGTTTCAGACCATCCCGTGCCGTCCCAGAAATCGCACGAACACTCTGACTGATAACGATTATTTTTCCCACCCCGTATGGCTGCATGTCACCCCAGCCTGGCCACTTTGTTGGTAGCGATGTTGGTATGGCGCAGGATGGTCGAGAAACGGGCTTTCGCTACCAACAGACCCTTTGTTGGTATCCGTTCGCCCCCCGACCGGATGCAGATTTATGGGCGATCTCACTGATAAAGAACTGAAAAATCTCAAGCCGAGGGCCAAACTCTACAAGGTGACGGACCGCGACGGGATGCACGCCGCTGTCACGCCGACCGGAGTCATTTCGTTTCGGTATCAGTATCGGGTGAACGGGCGGCAGGAGATCTTGACCATCGGCCGTTATAGCGCCGAGGCGGCGCGGACGCTGACGCGAGCGCCCGACGTGTTGGAATACGGAATGGATGTGTCGCTTGCTGAGGCGAGGATGCTGCTGGCGCGCGCCAGGCGTCAGGTCGAGCGGGGGGAGTCGCCGTCGAAGGCCAAGGTGGAGAAGCGCACCGCGTTAGCCGAAGCATACACCTTCGGCGGTTGGGCGGAAGCATATTTCAAGCACAAGGCCGATCCCAAGTCGGGCGCCGAAAGACTCGCCGACAGCACGCTAGCGATGCGCCGCTCCGTCTATGATCGCGCCATCGCGGGAAGCTTGTTGAAGCTAAAGTTGGAAGAGGTGACGCCGCATCGTCTCAAGCACCTGTGCGACGAGGTCAAAGAGAAACGAGGGCCGGCCGTCGCCGTGCATGTCCGCGAGGTCGTGTTGCTGGTGTTCCGCCACGCCCAGGCATGTGGGTTGGATGTGAGCAATCCAGCCGAGTCGATACGCACCAGCGCCATCGCCACGTTTGAGCCGCGCGAGCGCGCCCTATCGCCGTCCGAAGTTCGCGCATTCCTGACGGCGTTGGATCACGTGGCAGCGGCGCCAACGCTGCGCTCAGCGGTGAAGTTTGTTCTGCTAACGGGAGTCCGCAAGTCGGAGTTCATTGACGCCACATGGAAGGAAATCGACTTTGCCGCCGCGCGCTGGACGATCCCGGCCGAGCGTATGAAGGCTGGCAAGACGCATGTTGTCCCGCTGAGCGATCAGGCGCTCGACATTCTGACGGCCTTCCGCACCATGTTCGGCGTCAGCCGATACCTGCATCCTGGCCGGTACGACGGCGATATGCCCATAAGCAACGCCACGCTCAATCGCGTGATCGATGCGGCTGTGGAGCGTATCCGCAAGGATGACCCGGACTTTGAAAGCCTTGGCGTTCACGACCTGCGCCGCACCTTTTCGACAGGCCTCAACCGAGCCAAGTTCGACGATCGCTGGATCGAGATGAGCATGGCTCACGCGCCTCGGAACCGGATCGCGGCTGTCTACAACGTCAACCGTTACTTGGCCGAGCGGAAGATCATGCTTCAGTGCTGGGCCGACATGCTCGATGCCTGGGTGAAGGGCGAGTCTGCCAGAGAGTTGATCGCCGACGCGAAGCAGCGCGCCGCGGAGATTCACGACGACGAGCTGGACGACGATCTCTGAACTAGACGTGGCTGGCGCGCCTTCTCTCCGTCGACACCGCTGGTGGCCGCCAGCCGGCAGGGTTGGCGATCCAACAATCGATATCGGATTCGTGCCAACCCGAGCCGTTCATGCTGATTTTAAGCTGGGGTGGGAACGTGCCCTCGGCAATCTTGCGGTAGATGGTAGAGCGGCTGAGTCCGGTGCGGGCGAGAACGGTTCTCAGACGGACGATACGGTCTGGTACGAGCATGGTTGCGCTGCCTCCTGCTGGATGCCTTTGACATTGCAGAGACAAGACAGAGCGAGGATTTGTCGTTGTGCAATAGATAATTAGCGATCGTAGTAGACTGGCGTAGTGGAGGATAAAAATAAGTAGTTCTGCAGGTCGAAAACCCTTCATCTGCTGAAGGCGATGGGTGGTTGAACGTTATTCCTAGAAATAGACTGTGACTCATCTCATCGCGCATCGCCGACCGCGCGGACCTGTAGCTGGACACGTGGCTCGCCCAACGCTGGCGTTGGCTGGCTTGGCCGAGTTCCCGCAGAACTCCACGAAGTTGTCGGCACGGGGGCCGGACGAGGTGATGCCTCCGTAGCTCAGCTCGATAGAGCGTTGCCCTCCGAAGGCGGTAGTCAAGTCCAGCGAAGGCTGAAGGTGTTGGTAAAAGGTATTGATTTAACAATGGCTTGAGCGAATATCGGGTTTGCTCTTCAAGAAGCCAAAAAACTCGCGTAAGCATGACGTAAGCACCTCGCGAACGGTATGCACCCGTAGCTCAGCTGGATAGAGCGCCGCCCTCCGAAGGCGGAGGCCAGAGGTTCGAATCCTCTCGGGTGCGCCATTTTCTCTATAAAAATCAAAGCATTACCAGATCTCTCTTTTTGGGAGATGCTGCTTACGCGGCGAATCCACGTAAGCAGGGACGCTCATTTATCTTTCTATAACAATATCTTGTGCCTGATTCTGCTCTGCCTTCATCTCAGGCGAGCACCTCGGCGCCACTGTGTTCGCGATTACGGCTGCACGCCTTTGTAAGCCAGACCAGTAGCCACCAGTGGGTCTTGTGAGGCTCCGCGCTTGGACAGAGGCCAGATATGGGGAAAGCTTTCCACCTGGTCGGCACTGGCGTTGCCAACGCACCCGCTTCAGCGGGGAGACCCCCAGGCTGTGCAGAAACTCAGCGAGGACGCAATGCGGCGGCGATGACGAGAACCGAATAGAGCGGGGTTCTCAGCCCCGCGACATCAGCGCTCCGGCCCCGAAGGCGTTCGAAGCGCGGATAATGTTGAATGCCAGGATCGAGAGGGCAGCTTCGGCTTTCACCCGCCGCAAGCCGCGGGTCAGGAAGCGGCCTCCGCCAGACATTCGCTTGATGGTGCCGAAGGGATGCTCCACCGTGCAGCGCCGGATCGTCATGAGATCAGGGTTCTCGTGAACCCGACGTTCCATCCGATCAAGCGCGCCCTGCTTGGCCTGCTGCCGGTTTCGTGGACACCGAGATAAGGTGTTCAACGGGACTGGAGAGCGGGAATGCAACGACGGAGGTTCAGCCGCGAGTTCAAGCTTGAGGCTGTGAGGTTGGTGAAGGATCGGGGCGTTGCCGTTGCGCAGGCTGCCCGCGACCTGGATGTCCACGAGAACGTGCTGCGTAAATGGATCCGCGAGGCGAAGACGGATCCTCAGCATGCCTTTCCCGGCCATGGTCAGATGAAGCCCGAGCAACTCGAGATTGACCGGCTGCGCAGGGAAGTGGCCAAGCTGAGGGCGGAGCGCGACATCCTAAAAAAGGCCGCAGCCTTCTTCGCGAGGGAAGCGATATGAAGTTCGCCTTCATCGCGAAGCACCGGAATATCTGGCCGGTGGCATGGCTATGCGACGCTCTGGACGTCTCACGGTCGGGCTTTCATGCCTGGCTCAATCGCAGCCCCAGTGCGCATGCCCGGCATGATGACGTGCTCGCGACGGCGGTCGACCGGAGCTTCAAGAGCAGCGATCGGACCTATGGTGCACGACGGGTCTGGCACGATGTGCTGGCGGAAGGGCTCTCCTGCGGGCTGCATCGGGTTGAACGGATCATGCGGGAGCGTGGGTTGCGAGCCCGGCCGCGCCGTCGTGGGTTGCCGAAGGATGTCGGCGTGCGGGCAGCCGCGTCTGACAATCTGCTCGACCGCGCCTTCGAGGCCTCGGCCCCGAACCAGAAATGGGTGGCGGACTTCACCTATATCTGGACCGCGGAGGGCTGGCTCTACGTTGCCGCCGTCGTCGACCTGTTCTCACGACGTGTCGTCGGCTGGGCGATGAAGGCAGAGATGACGGCGCAGCTCGTCACCGATGCCCTCATTATGGCGATCTGGCGCCGCGGCAAGCCGGACAGCCTGCTGCATCACTCCGACCAGGGCAGCCAATATACGAGCGAGCAGTTCCAGCGACTGATGGCTGACCACGGCATCACCTGCTCGATGAGCCGATCGGGCAACGTCTGGGACAATGCTGCGATGGAGAGCTTCTTCTCGTCGCTGAAAACCGAGCGGACAGCCCGCAAGGTCTACAGGACGAGGGATGATGCCAGGGCCGACGTGTTCGACTACATCGAGCGCTTCTACAATCGCCGGCGCAGGCACTCGACATTGGGCTATCTCAGCCCCGTCGAGTTCGAGGAGCGAGCTAAATTAGCTTAACCTCGTGTCCACAGAACCGGCAGCAGGCCAAAGCACTGGCGCGACGTGCCCGAGCGCTCATGGCGCTGGAAGAATTTCTCCCCCGCCGAGATCGCCTGCCGAGGTACCGGCAAGCTGCTCGTCAACGAACCGGCACTCGACAAGCTGCAGGCGCTGCGCCACCGGCTCGGCAAGCCGCTGATCGTGCGCTCAGCCTATCGCAGCCCCGGGCACAATCGCGCCGTCGGCGGCGCGACCCGCTCGAAACACATGGAGGGCGCCGCCTTCGACATCGCCATGGCGAACCACGACCCGGTGGCCTTCGAGGCCGCGGCGCGCGAGGTCGGGTTCCTCGGCTTCGGCTTCTATCCCCGCTCGGGCTTCATGCACATCGATCTCGGTCCCGCTCGGCAATGGGGCGAGCGTTTCCCGGTGCGGGCGGTGCCCTTCGCTGCCGAAACCCCGCCTGCGCGCGAGGTCCTGGCCGACAGCCGCACGATGAAGGGGGCGGCGCAGCTGGCGTGGCCACGCTGGGTGTCGCGGGTGTCGAGGTGGCGCAGAGCGTCCTCGCCGAGACCCAGACCGCCATCCTGCCGCTTGTGCCTTATCTCGATACCCTGCGCTGGGTGTTCATCGCCGTCGCGCTCGGTGGCATCGCGGTCACCATCTATGCCCGCCTCGACGACTGGCGCCGGGGGCGGCGGTGATCGCCGCCCTTCTGACCGGGTGGGCCGCCAGCCCGTGGACGCGGGCGGCGCTGCGCTACGGCGCCATCGTCCTCGCCGTGCTCCTGTTCCTGCTGTCGCTTCGGCGGTCCGGCGAGCGAGCGGGACGCCTCGCCGAACGCCGTGATACAACGGAGAAGGCCAATGACGTCCAACGCCAGATGCTGGAAGCGGCGGCTCGCCGTCCTCGCGACCACCGCGAGCTTGCTGAACGGCTGCGGGACGGTTCGTTCTGAGCATGGCAGGCTCGCGACTTGCCCGCCCGTGGTCGAGTATGGCCGGGAGTTCCAGGCGCGGGCAGCCGAGGAACTGGCCCGGCTACCGGAGGGGTCGGCTATCGCGGAGATGCTGGCGGACTATTCCGTGATACGGGAGCAGATACGGGCGTGCACTTGGTAAACCGAGAAATATAGTTATCTTGATGTTGACCCTACTGAACCTTTAGCCCTGCCCATCTGACCATGACACTCCCGGCCAGCATGCTCGCTCCAATCGCAAGAAGGAGGGGGCCGGCGAACTCGTTGGCGACAATGCCCGATGCCGAAGAAACCGACAGCAGCATCAGGCTGAATTCTCCTCCGTGGGCCAGGATGATCCCAGTGCGCAATGAGGTCTGAAGCGACTCGCCGAATAGTCGGGCGACGACCAGAACAATCAGCGTCTTGCCCACGAGAAGAACGACAAGCCAGATCAGCACGACAGGCCATGCAGAAGGAATGATCCAAAGTGGCAATTGCGTTCCGATGCCGATAAAGAAAATCCCGACAAACAAATCGCGGAAGGGCCTAATCTCGTTCTCGACAGCATGGCGCGCGTCGCCTTCGCCGATGATCATGCCAGCCGCGAATGCGGCGAGTGCCGGAGAAAGGCCGGCGGTGGCCGCGACAATCGCAGACCCGAGCGCAATGGTGAGCGCGAGGAGTTGGGCAAGTTCCGGATCGCCACGCGACGCTACCCAACGGGCAAGCAACTGCAACGGGAAACGGGCAATGAACAGAGCTGCAACCAATGCCGTAGCACCGGCGACGACCGTTATCACGCCATACCCTTCTGCGGCTCCACTCATCGCATCATGCAGAAGCAGAAACGCGACAGCTGCCAGGTCCTGAAACAGAAGCACTGCAATGGCGAGGCGCCCTTGGGCCGATCCTAGAGCGTTCACGCTTGCGAGCACCTTGAGGCACATGGCCGTGGACGACATGGCAACGGCCCCGCCGATGAGGATTGCGGGGAGGGGCGCGAGATCGAAGATCAGGCTCGCTACCAACGACACCGTTATCGTCGTGACTGCAACCTGCACGGTTCCAAGACCGAAGACATGCTTCCTGAGCGTTACGAGCTTCTCGAACGAGAATTCCAGGCCAAGCGCGAACAGCAGGAGTATCACGCCAATCTCGCCAACGCTGCTCAGGGCAGCGCTTTCGGCAATCAGGCCGAGGCCGGCGGGTCCGATGACTATACCGGCAAGAATGTAACCGACGATGCCGGGCACGCCGATCCGTGAACATATTGTCACGAACACGAACGCGGCACCGACCAACAAGGCCGCACTTTCGACAAATCCGGTCACGCCGTGCATGTTCTTCTCCTGATGGCATGGCGCAGGAAAGGCCATTACCCGCAATTTCTAGACGTGAGAGCGCGCCCATTGCGCCATCTGGGCGGCAGACATCGCGCCGCTCTGGCGCGCGATCTCCTTGCCGCCTTTGAACAGGATCATGGTGGGAATGCCGCGTATCCCGTAACGGCCGGCGATCTGCTGTTCGGCTTCCGTATCGAGCTTACCAAGGCGGAAATTTGGTTCGAGCGACTGCGCCGCCGCCTCGAACTGGGGCGCCATCATCTTGCATGGCCCGCACCACTCGGCCCAGAAATCGACCAGCAAGGGCAGTTCGGCATTCGCATGACGGTCAAAATTAGCCGCTGTAAGCGTGACGGGCCTGCCTTGAAAGAGAGGCGCGCCGCAGCGTCCGCAATTGGGATTGTCGGTCAGGCGCTCTTGCGGCACTCTGTTGGTGGAATTGCACTGCGGGCAAGCGACCGTGGGCATCCTGTATCCTCTCGTTGACGAGCCGGTCTTGGCGGCCGGCTGATGCAAGCATTCAGCGCGTGGACATGGCGCGGCGCGCCTCTCGCTGCCGCGGCTCGGGCAGGTATTCCACGCCGCCGCCCTGGCGACGAACCGGCTGCGGATAGAGCGTCATCAGCTCCAGTATTTCCTTGGGCATGTCCGTTCCAACGGGCAGGCCCATGTCGCGGGCCTCATCGGCAGAAATGGGATAGTCGTGGGTCCAGGTGCCCGTCGCCAGCTTCGCCGCCACGGACGCCGCGCGGTTCTCGTCCATCTTGTCCGACAGCAGACGCTTCGCGAATGCCTCGATCTGCGCAATGGCCTTGCGACCGACATCGGCCATGATCAGGGTCTGGTCGTCGATCTCGGCGATGGGTTTCTCCTCGACGACCTTGATGAGCGAGGCAGCAGGCAACTGGCCAAGTTGCGGATCTACGGGTCCCAGCACGGAATGTTCACACATCACGATCTCGTCGGCAGCGAGTGCGATCAGCGTGCCACCGGACATCGCGTAATGTGGCACGAACACTGTGACCTTGCCCTTGTGTCCCTGAATGGCGCGGGCGATCTGTGTTGCCGCCAGCACAAGGCCACCCGGTGTGTGCAGCACGATGTCGAGCGGCACTTCGTCGACGGTCATCTGGATCGCGCGCAGCACTTCCTCCGAGTCGTTGACGTCGATGTAACGCATCAGGGGGAAACCCAGCAGGTTCATGGTCTCCTGCCGATGAATCAGCAGAATGACGCGACTGGCGCGTTTCTTCTCGATCTGGCCGATCTTGCGTGTGCGCATCGCCTCAAGATAGCGGCGCTGGAGAACCGGCTGCAGCGCCGAAATGATGAAGAACAGCCAGAAAAGCTGCATTATGTCCATGGACCTTGTCCCCCTTCCCGTCGGCCATCCGGCAGAAAGCCATAGATGCCCTCGTCGCGATAATAATGGCGATAGGTGGCTGCCCGCCTTCGCAGGAGTGGCGTGACAATCCAACCGGCGAGAAACCCGCCGATATGCGCCCACCAGGCGATCCCGCCCGTGGCCTGATCGCCGCCGAGCGACAGAAAGCCGGGAATGACCTGCATGAAGAACCAGATCATTGCGAAAATGAACGCGCGCACTTCGAAGAACAGCGGAATGAACAGAATCGGCACGATCACCACCAGCCGAGCCGCCGGAAACATGCGTGCGTAGCAACCGATCACGCCCGCGATCGCCCCCGATGCGCCAAGCGCGGGAACGACCGAGTCGGGGTTCGCCAGGGCATGAGCCAGTCCGGCCGCCACACCACAGAACAGATAGAACAGCGTGAATCGACCCGGTCCGAGCCGATCTTCGACGGCGGGGCCGAAGATCCAGAGCGTCCACATGTTCAGGATGAGGTGCAGCCAGCCCCCGTGCAGGAAGATATTGGTCAGGAATGGGGTCCAGTCGGACGGGGCGACGAGGCTTAGCTGTCCGAAGAAGCGCGAGGGCACCAGCGCGAACTCGAACAGGAACCGATCCAGCACGCGCGGAGGCAGGCTGGTCTGATAGAGGAACGCGAGGACGCTCATGCCGATGACCGCCCATACGATGACGGGCGGGTAGCGGCGCGCGACGCTGTCAAGATAGGGAAACAAGCGGCAAATCCTCGCTCGCGCTAGACATTCCGTTCATTGTTCTTTCCCGGCTATCGTCACGCCCGTCCAGGCCGGGGGATCGGAGGCCGGGAAGGATTCGAGCGAGGCTTCGAGCACCGGATCGAATTCGGCCTGTTCTTGCGACGACAGGTCCACCGTGCCTTTCTCCTCGACCGCGCGCCGGACGCGGTGATCCGTGCGACCGTGATCCACGCTGGACGGTATACGATAGGCTTCCGGCGCATCGGCTCCCTTGTAGAGGCGATGCCGCTCCTCTCCCCGCCAGCAGTCAGGCGCGTGCCGGTGAGCCTTGTCATCACGCACGATGTAGCGCCAGTCCTGCCGCTCCGCGAATTCCACGGCGCTTTCGCGGTCGGGGAATTTCAGCCGGATCGGACGATAGGGATCGTCGCTGGAAGTATATCCCATCAGCGGCTCGATTTGGGGCGGACGTGACGGCTCGAATTCCAGTATCCAGTAGTCGGGTCGCGGCGCCGACGTCATCGCGGAACGGGCCGGACGGTAGATGATCGCGGTCGGCACCTCCGGCGACCGCATGTCGGTCCCGGGAATCTTCGGCGGAAAGGGTGGGCGGTTATGGCCGCGCATCATGATCTTCCTCCTTCTTAATCGTAGCGACCTCCGCTTCAAAATTGAGATCGTCAAGTCGCTCCATTCGTCTAGAATTGCGACGAATTGTTTCCGCCGTGTTTTTAGAAGTCGGCGCCGTGCTCTGGACGACATCAGATCGCATTGCCGAGGTCAGATCGGCGACGGACTGCATCACCTTCTCGCCGTCAGCTTCGACAAGCGCGCCATCCGTGAGGCCGGCCAACAAGGTGTCGAGAACGGCCTCGAAGCAGGTCAGAACTTCTTCGCTGGCAACCACTGCAAGCTTGTGGTTCAGAACCCTCAAATCGTCGATCAGTCTCTCATCATGTTCTGATTTCTCGACAATTTCCGCCACCTTTTCTATGCACGACATGTAAATGTCGCATTGTTGCTGAAGGACGATCACTCTTCCTTCTTTTCGAAGTTCGAGTTCTGTCTGACGGTTGAGGAGAGCCGCGGTCAGCGCGATCGTGACGACGGCGCCCAGAAAGACCAGTGTCATCTCTTGGGCGAACGGCAGAGGCTCTTCCACCAAATACATGGCGCGGAACATGAAATAGACGCCGATCCCCAACGAGGCGGCGACAACCATATAGGCAAGGTCGCGCAGTCCGAAATTCATTGGCGATCGTCCTCTTCGCAATCTGACTCCAGCCAAGCATCAGGCTTCTCGCAGCTTTGTTTTTGGTCTGCCTGTCGAAGAAAGACCGGTGTCGGTCCGCTGCCGAAGGGATTGAAGCCGGCCCTCAGGCAGCGCTCGAAGATCGTCTCGTCCCAATGGGTGAGATCGTCGTCATCGCCGACGGGCCGCCCGGCTTTCCCCAAGCGCGTCATTTGCCAGCGGACAGGTTGACGCCGGGAGTTTTGTCGTGCCCTGCCTGATTCGCGCGCCGCAGCCGCAGGCCCAGCAGGATCATCATTGCTCCGAAAAGGGCGGCGTAGAAGCCGAGCAGCCAGCCGAGGGCCAGGAAGCTTTCGAGCGGACGCGTCAGCAGCATCCAGGTCACGATTACACCCAGCGCGACCGAGATGAGGCCGCTGAGGATGAGCCAGACCTCTCCCTTGATTTCCTTGCGCAGGCGGATCGCCGCCGCGATTTCTAGGACGCCGGAAAACACCGACCAGAACGCGATGCTGGCCCAGAGGAATGTCGCGAGGACCAGCGTTGCGACGAAGGGCGAGACGACCACGACCACGCCCGTGGCGATCCCCAGGAGACCGCTGAACATCAGCCAGCCCCAGCGTTCGCCCTTGCGAATGTTGCGTATCGCGGCGACCAGACCGAACAATCCGTCGGCGAAAGAGAAGGCGCCGAACACCAGCGTCAGGGCCAGAAGCGACTCGGCCGGCATGATGAAGGCGAGCACTGCGATAACCAGCGAGAGCACACCGCGCAGCACGAAGGCCCACCAGTTCCGGGACAGGGTGCACAGCACGGTCTGCATCGTGCTCGAAGATGTTTCAGAGGTTGTCGTCATCGGTCTATCTCCTTGTCAGGTATCGAGTCAGGTGCGGGAGCCGGCCCCTTCACCGGCCAGCGCGGCGGCCAGGCGGCGGCGGTCGTCGATCGGCTGGGGCAGGCGCGTTGCGTGGGCGATTTCCCGTTCGACACGCGCGACCTCCGTCGCCTCGGAGATCAGCCCGGTTTCGACAAGCTTCGCGCGCAGTGTCTCGCCCGCCTTCTCTGCGATTTCTTTGACCTCTGCCTCGGAAAGGCCCAGGAGGTCCGCCGTCTCCGCAACCGTGGCGTCGTCTAGGTGGAGCCGATAGAGAACGCGGCGTTCGACCGGCGGAAGATCGGCGATTGCCCGGTGCAGCGCCATGGCAATCTCATGCCGATTCGCTTCGGTCTTAGGATCCGTGCCGCCGTCGTCGGCGATAAGCTCCTCGAGCAGCAGCACGTCGTCGGGCTGGTAGAACTCAAACATCTCCTCGTCCGACTCGGTGGGATGCTCGGCCGGAGTCTCGGGTTTCGCGTTGATCGAGGCGGCATCCTCCGGCACCGCGCGGCGCGCGGCATGCGCCTCGGCCTCGATGGTCTCGAAAGCCAGTTTCAGCAGCCAGTCGCCTATGGAAAACTCGGTGGGCCGCTGCTCGAACCTTTCCAGTCCCTTGAGGATCGTTGCATCGACAAGATCGCGAACGCTGAGGTAACCCTCCGGCACAGATCCGCTGCATTCGAGATAGGTCAACTCGCGCCTGACGGTGTCGTAGACCGTATCGAGATGATCCTCGATCAGGCCGAAGAAAAGCTGGCGCCGCTCCGCCTCCGCCGCATTCCGCGCGGGCGGGAGTGGGGCGCCAATCCGGCGCCGGCGGGCGGGACGCTTGAACTCCGGCTCGTGCTTGAGGCGCGCCACATGCCGATCGACCCGGTGGCGCAGGTCGGCAAAGGCCTTGCGCAGGACAGGCTCGGTCTCGAACCCCTCTTCCTGCGCCGCGGTCACGCCCGAGGGCAGTTGCAGGCGCAGGCTGACCTGGATGCGCGTCTTGCCCCTCGTCTGCGAGACGACGACCTCGAGCCGGACGAGATCCTCGCGAAAGCGCGCGAGATGCGGCTCAAGTTGCCGCACCTCCTCCGCGATGACCTCCGGCGCGCGCTGCTGCCCGTGTCGGTCGAGATTGCGAAACGCTCTTATGACTTTCATGCCGTGAAACCTTCTTGTCGCTTTTCGACGAGATGAGCCGGCGCGACCCTCATCGCGCCGGGCCAGTCCCTCGCAAAGTCACCCGGCGGATTTGTCCTCCTTGGACTGCACCTCTTCCTTGGCCTCGGCCGGGACGTCGGGCGTCGGATCGTCCGCCTTGTCTCCGGCAAACTTGCCGGACTCGTCGATCCCGGCCTTGGCCTGACCGTCCGGGCTGACGTCACCGGTGTCCTTTGCGATCTTTTCGAACACGACCTTCTGCTCGTCCGCCGACCAGGCGACGCGGACCTTGTCACCATCCTCGATCCGCCCGGAGAGCATTTCGCGGGCCAACTCGGTCTCCAGTTCGGACCGGATCAGTCGTCGCAGTTCGCGGGCGCCGAATTCTGGACGGAAGCCGACCGCGCCGAAGTGATCCACGACGCTCACGTCGAATTCGAGTTCGACGCCCTGGGTAAGGGCGGTCCGCTTCACCCGGTTGAGCTGCAACTCGACGATCTGGCGGATCTCCGACTGATTCAGCGAATGAAAGACGATGATCTCGTCGATCCGGTTGATGAACTCTGGCCGGAAATGACCGCGCAACACCTCCATCAGTTCGGATTTCTGCTTGGCCTCGTCGAACTCACTGCTGCCGCGTTTCGTGAGGTTGCGCTGGATGATGTCCGAACCGAGGTTCGAGGTGGCGATGATGATGGTGTTAGTGAAGTCCACCACGCGGCCCTTGCCATCTGTCAGGCGGCCATCGTCGAACACCTGAAGCAGGATGTTGTAGACATCGGGATGCGCCTTTTCGATCTCGTCGAGGAGCACGACCGAGTAGGGCCGACGGCGCACCTTCTCCGTCAGCTGCCCGCCTTCGTCGTATCCGACGTAGCCCGGAGGTGCGCCAACCAACCGGGCAACCGAGTGGCGCTCGCCATACTCCGACATGTCGATACGGATCAGCGCATCCTGGTCGCCGAAGATCACCTCCGCGAGCGTCTTGGCCAGTTCCGTCTTGCCAACCCCGGTCGGCCCGAGGAACAGGAAGGTCGCGGTCGGACCGGAACCTTCGCGCAGACCCGCTCGCGCCAGGCGCACCGCATCGGCCACGGCGCGGATCGCTTCTTCCTGGCCGATGACGCGCTCGTGCAGCTTCTCCTCGAGCTTGAGGAGCTTGTCCTTCTCCTCGGTGGTCAGGTCCGTGACCGGAACGCCGGTGATCTTGGAGACGATCTGCGCGACGTGATCGGCGCGCACCTCGGCGGTCGCCGAAGCCTGATCGCGCTTCCAGATCTCCAGAAGCTCGTCCAGCTCCTTCTGCTTCTGCTCCAGCTCCTTCTTCAGTTCTGCTGCTCGGTCGAATTGCTTGCGGGCTGCGGCATAGTCCTGTTCGCGCTTGATCTGCGCGACCTCGGCTTCGAGTTCCTGCACGTCCACGGGCCGCGCAGTGGCCGAGATCTTCACCCGCGCCGCGGCCTGGTCGATCAGGTCGATCGCCTTGTCGGGCATGAAGCGACCGGTGATATAGCGATCCGAAAGCTCCGCGGCGGCGATGATCGCCTCGTCGGTGATCGTCACCTTGTGGTGGCTTTCGAGCGTGTCGCGCAGCCCGCGCAGAATCATGATCGTCTGTGCGACCGTGGGCTCGTCCACATAAACCGGCTGGAACCGTCGCTCGAGCGCCGCGTCCTTCTCGATGTACTTCTGGTACTCGTTGAGCGTCGTCGCGCCGATCAGGTTCAGCTCGCCCCGCGCCAGCGCCGGCTTGAAGGTGTTGGCGATGTCGAGACCACCTTCGCCACCGCCCTGGCCGGCGCCGACGATGGTGTGCATCTCGTCGATGAACAGGATCAGGCTGTCCTTCTCCTCGGTGATCTCCTTGAGGATCTTCTGGACTCGCTCCTCGAACTCGCCGCGATACTTCGACCCGGCCACCATCGAGTTGATGTTGAGCTCGACCAGCCGCTTGTCGCGCAGCGCCTCGGGCACTTCGCCCGCGACGATCCGTTGTGCAAGTCCCTCGACGATGGCGGTCTTGCCCACGCCGGGCTCGCCGATCAGCACCGGGTTGTTCTTCTTCCGGCGGGCCAGCACTTCGATCGTCGTCTCGATCTCGCGGGCGCGGCCGATGACGGGATCGAGCTTGCCATCGCGGGCGAGCTTCGTCAGGTCACGGCTGAACTGGTCGAGATCGGGGGTGTTCGACGGAGTCTCGACGCGGCCTTCCTCGGCTCCCTTGCCGACCACCTTCGTCACCTGCTGACGCAGTGCCTGCGGCGTCAACCCCAGCTTGCGCAGCATCGCCGCGGCCAGGCCTTCACCTTCCTCGGCAAGTCCGATCAGAAGGTGCTCGGGACCGACATAGGAATGGCCGAGTTCGTTAGACGCGATGAACGCGCGATTCAGCGCATCCTTGAGGCGCGGACTGACGCCGATCTCGCCCGACGCCTTGGCCTCTCCGCGCTTTGCGTCCTTCTCGATCTGCCGGCGCAGATCGTCCACATTGACCTTGAACTGTTCCAGGATCGTCTTGACGACGTCGGACGAGGTCAGCGCCAGAAGCAGATGTTCGGTATCGACCTCGCTGCGCCCGAATTCTCCTGCCTTCTGTGCGGCCTCCTGCAATAGTTTGTTGCCCTGTTCGCTCAGCCGGTCAGCGATGGTGCGTCCGCCGCCGCGCCGCGATCCACGCCGCGGCGCGCCCTCTCCGAAAGTGGCGTCGACGACCTCGTCATCACCGTCGCCCATGGAGCCCAGCGTGCCGCCCCGCAACGGGCTGTCGCCAAAGAGGCTGCCGAAACCGCTGTCGCCGAAGAACTCGTCAAGAAGGGAATGCCGTCCGAACAGGGACTCCAGCGGCGAGGCGCTGCGGCCCGACCGGCGCACCATCTCGCGGTAATGCTGGTCGCAAAGCTCCATGTTCTGAATTCTGCCGTTCACCGAGGCGCGCACGCGCGCCGTCGCCGGGCGACCGCAAATATCGCAAGCTCCGTTTGCCATTTGTCTTCTCCTTTATCTTTATCCAGTCAGGGTTATCCGCCGATCATCTGCGCAGTGACAGTGTCACGCAGCGACCGCTTCCGTTCTTTTCACCTTGGACCCAATTGCCACCAGATCGGGCTCGTCCAGTGTCTCTCGTTGCAGGAGATCCTGCGCCGATTGCTCGAGAAGTTCCCGATTGGTTTCAAGAAGGGTGAGGGTGCGCTTGAAGACGCCATCCACGATGTCGCGCACCTTCAGGTCCATTCGCTCGGCCGTGGCCTCGCTGTAGCGGCGGTTGAGCCAGGACGCCTGATCGCCGGTGCCGAGAAAGCCGGGCCGATCGGTGTCATAGCTGACATGCCCGAGGTCTTCGTCCATCCCGTAACGCGCGACCATGGCGCGGGCGATATCGGTCGCCTTGACCAGATCGTCCGCCGCCCCAGTCGAGACATGATCGTAGATGATCTTCTCTGCCGCGCGCCCGCCAAGCAGGACTGCGATCTTGTTTTCGAGTTCCTCCCGCGTCATCAGGAAGCGGTCCTCGGTCGGGCGCTGGATGGTGTAGCCGAGCGCGCCAATCCCGCGCGGTATGATCGAGACCTTGTGCACCGGGTCTAACCCCGGCAGAGCCATCGCCACCAGCGCGTGCCCCATCTCGTGGTGCGCTACGATCTCGCGTTCGCGCGGATTGAGAACGCGGTTCTTCTTTTCCAACCCCGCGATGATGCGCTCGACGGCAGTGTTGAAGTCGTCCATCGTCACCGCATCGGCCTTGCGGCGCGTGGCGAGCAATGCTGCCTCGTTGACGAGATTGGCAAGATCGGCGCCCGAGAAGCCGGGCGTGAGCGCTGCGACCTTCTCGGCATCGACGTCCGGGGCGAGCTTCACCTTTTTCATGTGAACGCCAAGAATCTGCACACGTCCCTTCTTATCCGGCCGATCCACCAACACCTGCCGGTCAAAGCGTCCGGCCCGCAACAGCGCCGGATCGAGTATCTCCGGGCGATTCGTGGCCGCAAGCAGCACGATGCCGACTGATGGGTCGAAGCCGTCGAGCTCGGTCAGAAGCTGGTTCAGCGTCTGCTCACGCTCATCGTGGCCGCCAGCGATCTGGCCGGAGGAGCGCGCCCGCCCGAGAGCGTCGAGTTCGTCGATGAAGATGATCGCCGGCGCGGATTTCCGAGCCTGCTCGAAGAGGTCGCGCACCCGCGCGGCACCGACGCCCACGAACATCTCGACGAACTCGGAGCCCGAGATCGAAAAGAAGGTCACGCCGGCCTCGCCTGCCACTGCGCGCGCCAGAAGCGTCTTGCCGGTGCCCGGCGGCCCGACGAGCAATATGCCTTTGGGGATATGTGCGCCCAGCTTTCCGTATTCGGCCGGGTTCTTGAGGAACTCCACGACCTCCTCGAGCTCGGCCTTGGCCTCGTCCACACCGGCCACGTCGGCGAAGCTGACGCCGGTTTCTTTTTCCATGTAAACCTTGGCCTTGCTGCGGCCGACCTGCATGAACCCGCCGAAGCCCTGCTTGTCGGCGAACTTGCGGAACAGCAGCATCCAGATTCCGAAGAAGATAAGCGCTGGCGCCACCCAAGAAATCAGCGTGCCGAGAAAAGTGTTTTGCGGAACGCCAGTGATCTCTATACCTGAGCGGTCTATCCGTTCCAGGATTGCGGGATTCACGACCGTTGTCACGAACTGGCTCTTGCCGTCGACGGGTTCGGTGAAGGCGCCGGTGATGGTGTCTGACCCGACCGCGACAGAAGAAATCTTTCCGTCATTGAGATACCGCTCAAATTGGCTGTAGCTGATGGGAGCGACGGAGTGCCAGCCGGCGATCAGATTCTGGATGAAGATCACGGCTATGAAAGCCACCACCCAGTACCAGATGTTGTATTCGGTCTTCTTTTCCATGCCGCGCGTCCCTTTCACTGGCGCCCGAGCCGCGCCCTGATCCGGTCGAGCAGCGCCAGCAGGATGCGCCTTTCGTCTGCCGACAGATCCTGCAGGATTTCATGTTCGAGCGCCAATTGCCGCGGCGCGAGTTCCTCCAGCATTGCCCCGGCCTTCGACGTTGCGGTGACGGTCTGCGACCGCCTGTCGTCGGGCGAGGGCGACCGCTCGACCCAGCCGCCCCGGACCATGCGATCGACGAGCTGGCCCGCAGTCGCCGGGCCGACCTCAAGCCGGTCGGCCAGATCGCCGATGGTCAGCCCGGGCGCATCCTCGAGATGCGCCGCCGCTATCCACGACAGGCGGGTCAGGCCGCTGTCGCGGATGTCTTTGTCGATCCGCTGCTGGATGAGCTGCGCGACCCGGTGGATCGTCGTCCCGATCAGCACTATGTCCGAAGAGATCATGGATATCCTTCCTCCGGTTGCATGAGACACAGAATAGACCGCACTCCATCCAAAGTGCAATGCACGCATCATATATGCTTGCATAATAAATAGAACCGCCTATCTTGATGGGCGGTCTCCGAACCCACATCCGGCCGGCACCGTTGCCCGGTCCCTCCATGCCGTCGGTTCGGGGGCATCGATCAGCAACAGGAGGCCAGCAATGCTCTACCCGACATATCTGCGCCGCAGCGATCCCTTTGCACTGATGCGCTCCATGATGCGCGATCTCGACCGCGGCTTCTGGCCGCCGTCCCGCGCGGCGTTCCCGGCGGTGAATGTCTGGCAAGGCCCTGAGGCCGTTGCCATCGCCGCTGAACTTCCCGGCATCGAACCGGGCGACATTGAAATTTCGGTCAAGGACAACGTCCTGACGCTTTCGGGCGAACGCAAGGCGCCCGAGGTTCCCGACGGTGCGCGCTGGCATCGCAACGAACGCGGTTACGGCAGGTTTTCTCGCGCGATCCTTCTTCCGTTCGCGGCCTCGGATGACAAGATCGAGGCGAGGATGACGAACGGCGTATTGCGGATCGTCATCTCCCGGCCCGAGGAAGAAAAGCCGAAGAAAATCGAGATCAAGGCAGCCTGAGAGGAGCTGGAACGATGAGCACCGACATCTCGCAAGCCGCCGAAAAGACGCCGACCGACTCGCCTGAGACCACCGGCGGCGGACGCATCTACCGCCCGTCGACCGATATCGTCGAGACCGATCAGGGTTTCTCCATGATGCTTGAAATGCCTGGGGTCGCCGCCGATGCGATCGAGATCACGCTCGAAAATCGTGTGTTGACGATCCGCGGCAAGGTTGACCCGGTGCGGCCCGAAAACCTCGAACTTGCCTATGCCGAATATGGCGAGGGCGATTTCGAGCG
Organism: Ancylobacter sp. G4_0304; assembly: GCF_047501495.1. NCBI lineage: Bacteria > Pseudomonadati > Pseudomonadota > Alphaproteobacteria > Hyphomicrobiales > Xanthobacteraceae > Ancylobacter > Ancylobacter sp. G4_0304. The sequence continues at coordinate 61,380 of NZ_JAZDRM010000012.1, forward strand.
TGCCTTCACGCTTTCCGAGGACTTCGACCCCGACAGGATCGAAGCCGAGATGCGTGGAGGTGTCCTCACCCTGACGCTCCCCCGAGCCCCTGAAGCGCAGCCGAAAAGGATCGCCGTCAAGGGCGCCTGAAAACCGAAGGAGACCATATCATGCAGATCAAAGACCTCATCCCCTGGGCGCGCAAGGACGGCGCGCCAGACGCCAAGAGCAGCGAAGACAACCCGATCGCGACACTCCAGCGCGAAATGAACCATGTGTTCGAGAACTTTTGGAACCGGGTCGGTCAGTTCGAATGGCCCTGGGGCAGCGGCGAAGCCAAATCCGACATGGTCGAGACCGACAACGCGATCGAAGTGTCGATCGAGCTGCCGGGCATGGAGATGAAGGACATCGAGGTGACGGTCAACGATGACATGTTGACTGTGAAGGGGGAGAAGAAGATCGAGCGCCAGGTGGAGAAGAAGGGGTATTACCTGTCCGAGCGCAGCTACGGCGCGATCTACCGGACAATTCCGCTTCCTCCCGGTGTGGATGGCGAAAAGGCGCAAGCATCCTTCAAGAACGGGGTTCTGACAATCAAGCTGCCACAGACCCCCGAGGCGCAGGCGAAGGTCAAGCGCATCGAGGTCAAGAACGGCTGATTTGCCAAATCGGGTGTCGCCGGTTTGCGGCATCCCCTCCGCTCCGTGCGATATCGCACCGTCTGGCGAAGCCCCGGGGAGCTTGTCTCTCCGGGGCGGCTTTCGAGGGGTAATCATGAAGGACTTGCAACGATCCGGGCTGACCCGTGAACAATGGTCGGCGATGACGCTCTACGAGAAGTTCGAACAAATTGTCGTCTTCGTCCTCAGCGTCATCATTGCGGCGATCGTCGTGGCATCGGTCTGGGCGCTGATGCGCGAAGTCGCGAACCGCCTGGTTCTGGGGGCATTCGACACTCTCGATTACGCCACCTTTCAGGTGGTGTTCGGCATGATCTTCACCGTGGTGATCGCGCTCGAGTTCAAGCGCTCCCTTCTTGTTGCGACCGAACGCAGCTTCGGGATCCTCCAGGTCCGCACGATCGTGCTGATCGCGCTCCTCGCCATCGCGCGCAAATTCATCATCCTGGACCTCGGCGAGACGGAGCCGGCAAAGATTGCCGCACTCGCCGCCGCAGCGCTTGCACTGGGCGCTGTCCACTGGCTGGTGCGCGATCAGGACCGGCGCGAACTCGGAGACCGTACGACGACATAACCGCGACCTCCGCCCGCCACCGTCTGCTCAATCTCGTGCAATCGGCGCTGCTGCTCGGACTCATGGCGGCGCTCGCCTGGGTTTCGGTCACCGTGATCCTGGGGCCCGGAACGGGGCTGCTCGTCGCGCTCGGCATGGTCGCCGGCCTGTTTCTGGCCCCCGACCTGTCCCGACGAATGCTGCTGTCGGCCTATCGCGCCCAGCGTCTGACGGGGCGCGAGGCCCCCGGTCTCATCGCAGCACTTGCCGAGCTCGCGCGCCGCGCCGGCCTGCCGCGCACCCCGGCGCTTTATCGCGTCCCGAGCCGGCTGCCGAACGCCTTTGCCATGGGCAGCCCTGAGGACAGCACGATCTGCGTCACCGACGGGCTGCTCGAGATCCTCGACGGCCGCGAACTTGCCAGCGTCCTCGCGCACGAGATCGGCCACATCGCCCATCGCGACCTCTGGATCATGGGGCTCGCAGATGTGATGTCGCGGCTGGTGTCGCTGGCAAGCTGGATGGGACAGTTGCTTGTGCTGGTGAACCTGCCGCTCGTGATGGTGGGCATGGTCCATGTGCCCTGGTCGGTCGTGGCGCTCCTGATCTTCGCGCCCACGCTGATGGCGCTGGTCCAGCTCGGCCTGTCGCGGACGCGCGAATACGACGCCGACCGCGCCGCCGCGGACCTGACCGGTGACCCCGAAGGGCTGATCCGGGCGCTCGGCAAGCTCGACCGGCTCACGGGGCGTTTCTGGGAGGAGATCTTTCTTCCCGGCCGACGCATTCCCGACCCGTCGCTGCTCAGGACCCATCCGCCGACCGAAAGCCGTGTCCGGCGGCTTCGCGAATTGGACCCGAACCGCTCAGTTCCATTCCCCGACATCATCGGCCACTCGGCCGGGGTCGCACACGCCTCGAAGCTGACACCGCGATTCAGGCGCTTCGGGACGTACTGGTAGAAAACGAGAAGCGACGGCATCTGGTCGCGGGCGGGTGGATCTGGCCGAGTCAGGAATTCAGAGTGGGCATGGATTCTGTCGTGTTCCCCTGACGGCATCGTGATCTTCCAGGCTTGTGATGCCGGTGTATATTTACGCGCTGCGGCGGCGGACGAATCCGTTCTGCGTAGGAGGGAGTTATCGCAGCGACAATATGCGCGGTTCATGGCGTAGCCGCCGGCGTGCCTTGTGGCGATGGGGGCCTGTGCCACCGGTTCAATTTTAGTCGCAATCGAGCCATTTGTGGGATCGAACCAAAGCGCTGACGAATAAAATCAATGCGTTGCGAGCTGGAGAAGGTTCGACCCCAGACCCATCCCCTCCGCCACTTTGGTAAAAACCGGGAACGCCGATTCCAGCCGACTTCCCTCCTTTGGTGGCTACCGGCGTGCTCAATAGGGTGTTTTTTGCTGACCTTGATGTAGATCGCGTCGTCCGCGATCTCGGCGTGTTGGGCGAAGGCGCGGACATGTTCCCGCCGATAGCCGCCCTTTCCAAGCCGGAGGCGAGTGCGAGCTTCGCTTGCCAGTTCCGGCACGGCCGCTTTGGCGTGAATCTAAATTCAAACAGCAAAGCGCCCGATGGGTTGCACCGGGCACTTCTTTCTCAAGTCACCTCGAGATTACTTGGTAGCGAGGATTTCGAAATTGTGGACGTTTGCCACCACACCGTCGTCCCATCCACCTGAGATCAATTCTGAAGCCTTTTCATTCAGGAGTCCGGCGACTTGTCCGGCAAAGTGCGCTTCGCGGCCAGAGTTGTCGGCAAAGATGTCGAAGATGGCGAAGTTGGTCTCGTCAATCTGCAGCGCCGCCCAGAACAATGTCTTGGGTTCAGTTTCTGCGACGATGGGGCCGGCGGCGGTCAGCAAGGCTGCCAATTCGGGGCCTTTACCTGGAGCAGCTTTGAGCTTGATGTAAGTTGCGGTCGTTGCCGTGGAGAGATCAACCGGCGCCTTGACCGACAGGACATCGGAGTTGTTGATATTCGCGACAACACCGTCGTCCCATCCGCCGTCGACCAGCGCGTCGGCGTTTTGGTTCAAAGCCGCCGCAACCGCTCCTGAGAAGTGAGCGTCGCGTGCTTCTTCGTCTGCGAAGATGTCAAAGATTGCGAGCGTGTCATCGGCTTGCAGAGCAAACCAAAGGACGGTGCCCGGCTCTGTGTCCCGCACGATCGCTGCGGCACCAGCCAGAAACTCCGCGAAAGCTCCGGTCTGGCCTTCGACGGCCGGCATGGCGATGTAGCTGGCTGTATGATTTACCATTGGGTTGTCCTGTGCAGTTGCAGAAGCAAGCGAGTTTTTCCGCGAGTCTCGATCCAGCGCGTAGGTGGTCTGTTTGAACTCGATGCCATTGAGCAGACCCTGGATGTAGCCAGCGATCGTGTCGGCAGCCATGATGAGGGCGGTATCGACCGTGTGAATGTAGTTGCTCGTGACCGACCCCTTTGAGTGTCCGACCAGAGCGGCGATGGTGATCTCGGTGAACCCAAGATCGTTCGCGACACTCGCGAAGCTATGGCGGAGAACGTGAGGGGTGATGTCGGAAAGCGAGGAGCCCGCGAAAATCTTCTTCCAGTGATTGGGGAAGGAGCCGAATGCCTTGTCGCCGTCTCGGTCGGGAAACACATAGTCACCGTCCGCATCGGCCCGACGCTTTTCGAGATACTCGACGACCGGCAATCCGACCGGACGGATGGAGCGTCCCTCTTTGCTGTCCTTCAGCCGCAGGCAACTATATTCGGTGTCCGCTTCGTCCCATTGCAATCCGACCATCTCGGCGCGGCGGCATCCCGTGAGCGCGATCTGCCGAATGATGTCCGCCGTCATGCAATATGTTTCGTTCTCGGCAGCGGCCCGGAGCATTTCCCCGAGCACACGGTATTCCGCCTCGCTCAGCCGTCGGGCGCGGACATTATCCTTTGGTCGCCGAACGCCGTGAGCGGGGTTCGCGTCAATGAGGCCGGCTTCCACGGCATAGGTGAGGATGCCGCCGAAGAGTCCGACGGTGCGGGTCGCCGTGCCAGCGCCGCCTTTCACAATGGACTTTCCCCGGAGCTTTTCGGTTTTTGCAACCAAGCGTGTCTTGCCGGCCATGATGTCCTTCATGGCCTTGGTGATATCGGCCTTAGTCAGGTCTTTGACCCGGCGCGTACCGAGCAGAGGGATGATGTGACGTTGAATTCTCCCGACGTCGGAAATGATGGTGCTGGACTTTTTCGGCCTCCCGCCTTTCCCCAGGATCAGACCGGCTTGCAGATCCTTCTGGTAGAGCGTGCAGAGTTCCTTGACCGACATGGACTTGTGATCGAGCTGCTTTTCCTCGGCCGGGTCTTCGCCGCGCGCAATCCTCCCGAGTTGAACCTTAGCCTCCTGGCGGGCCAGTTCCGGCGTCCAGATACCATGCAGACCAATGGTGTAGCGCCGCGACCGTCCTCCTTGACGATACTGGATCACATAGCTGCGCTTGCCTGACGTGAAGACACGGAGCCCGAAACCGGGTAGCTCATCATCCCAGATTACGCAATCACTGCGACGGCTTTCCGCCGCATCGACGACCCGTTTTGTCAGCTTAGCCATGGACTGCCTCCGTCACATGCACGAGAACTCGCGTAAGCACCACGTAAGCAACAGGGCGAAAACCGTGGCGAATAGAAGGATAGGCCTTTCGGCGAGAGAAATAAAATTCCTTTTTATTTACAGTAACATAGCGCATCATAGCGTGCACCTTTCGGTAATCGACGGAGCTAGTCGTAATCCCTCCGAAGGTGGAGGCCACACGTTCGAATCGTGTCGGGCGCGCCATTCTCTCAATGGCCGCTGCTAACAGAGCTGGTCATTTGGCCTTTGTGAACGGAGTGTCTGGCTGGGGCGAATCCGCAGGCTGAGCACGATAGGCACCGCGATCGCGTTGACAGCCATCGCAGAGAGCCAGATAGCCCCCGGCCAATGTGCTCGGACGACGAAGTACAAGGTTGAAAACATAAGCGGCCCGATGATCGAGGCGAGGCTCATGGCGGACGCAAGGATGCCCTGAAACTGACCCTGACGGCTCTCATCCACCAGGCGGGTGGCAAGCGACTGCAAAGCAGGCGTGCCCGTGCCGGCAAGGGCGACCATCGGCATGATCGCAAACACCATCCAGCCGTGCTTGGCATAAGCGAACACGAACAAAGCGACGCAGGCGCCGGCTATGCCGGCCAGGATGGCACCGCGCTCTCCCAGCAATTTGACGGCGGGCCCCGGTAGCAAAGCCTGCGCAAGCGTTTGGCATACGCCGAATGTGCCGAGCGAGAGGCCGATCCACAGCCCGTTCCAGCCGAATACGTCATTGCCCCAGAGCGCCCAGCAGGTTCCGTACACTTCGCCCGTGGCGCTCAAGACGAAGAACAGCACAACGATCGGCATCAAGGCCTTCATCGAGAAAGCCCAGCGCATGGGTCGAAAGGGATTGATCGCCGCTAGGTCGATCGGCTCGCGGGTGGGCGGCCGAGACTCGGGAAGGACGAACAGCGCCAACAGCAGATTGCCGGCGTTCAGCGCAGCCGCGGCGATGAACGGCAGTCGCAGCCAGTAGTCGCCGAGGATGCCTCCAAGCACCGGCCCCAGGATGAAGCCGATGCCGAACATGGCGTTGAACAGGCCGAAACGACGCGCGCGTGTGTCTTCCGGCGAGATGTCGGTGATGTAGGCTGTCGCCACAGAGATGTTTGCGCTGGTCAATCCAGCGATGGCGCGACCGACCAGCAGCAGCCAGAGCGACGGCGCGAACGCCATCACCACATAGTCGATAGCGGCGCCGGAGAGCGAGAGCAGCAGCACCGGACGGCGGCCGAGGCGATCGCTCAATGCGCCGAGCACAGGCGCGAAGACGAATTGCATCGCCGCATAGAGTGCGGCGAGGAACCCGATATAGACGGCTATGTCGGAAGCGTGTGTCACATCTTCGACGAGACGCGGGAGGATCGGAAAGATCAGACCGATTCCGATCGCATCAAGGCAGATGGCCGCGAAAATGACGACGAGCGGCTTGTTCATGGTGAGAGCAGGCTCACGGACTTTCCGTCAGCGAAGATGCAGCCAGTCGGGCCATCCGGGCCGAGCGTTGCGGCCTGGACGACATCTTTGGCCGCTTCGGCCGGGGACCGATCATCCTCATCATCCCCGCGTTCCGGATGGGTGGCGACCGATCCGGGATCGACGGCGTTGATCAGGATCGGCGTGTCGGCAAGCGCGGTGGCGAGCGTGGCTGTCAGGGCGTTGAGGGTGTGTTTGGCGAGCGAATAGGCCGGAGAGAACAAGGAGCCCTGGTCGCGCTTGCCGATCTGCTGCGCGGCCGCGCTCGTGATATTCACGATACGCGCCGCAGGCGCGCGCCGGAGCAGCGGCAGCAAAGCCTGAATGAGGCCCCAGCATCCGAACACACTCACAGCGAACATCGTCTCAAGCGCGTCGAGATCGACCTCTAGGGCCGAGCGGGTCTGGAAGTCCGGCATGGCGCTGGCATTGTTCACCAGCACGTCGAGATGCTCGATCGTGTCGGACAAATGATCCGCCAACTGGTCGATGCTGGAATGGTCGGTGAGATCCAGGCGCATCGCGCTGGCGCTGAGGCCCGCGTCACGCAGCTCCGCGGCAAACCGTTCCGCCTGGCTGGCGTCCCTCGCGGTTAGGATGACGTGGTGCCCCTGTTGGGCAAGTTGGCGAGCGACTGCAAGGCCGAGCCCGAGCGGGCGGCTTACGCCCGTGATGAGAGCTGTCTTGGATTTCAATATGGCCTCCTGGCCCTCCGTCCGCAGGCACTAAGATGGACTTGATCTAAACTTGTATCTAGTATAAGTTCTTCCTACGCCATCATGGCGGAGAACGTCAACAGATTTTGTACTCGGTACATGTTTCGGGCTTGGGAGTAGCATGTCACAGCCATCCGACCTCCGATCCCGCAAGCGCCTCGCCACCCGGCGAGCGATCTCGCGAGTTGCGGATCGCCTGTTTCTGGAGCGCGGGTTTGAGAATGTGACAGTGGACGAGATCGCGGCGGCCGCGGACGTCGGTCGGATGACCGTCTTCAATTATTTCCCCCGCAAGGAAGACATGTTCTTCGATCGCAACGAAGAGGGCCGCGAAGCAGTGCGGGATGCTCTACGCAGGCGGGACCAGACGATTTCTCCGATCGAGACGTTACGCCTGCTCGCCCACCGGTTGGTCGCGGAACAGACTCCGTACCTGGAATTCTCGAGCGGCAGTCAAGACTTCATCAAGACCGTCGAACAAAGCGAAACTCTCAAGGCGCGCGCTCGCGCGATCCGTGACGAACTCGCGCAGCTCGTGGCTGAGTCTCTGGCCGAATGCAGTGAGAAGGACCTCGACGATCCTGACGCTCACTTGGCGGCCGGCCTTCTCATGGCGACGTGGACCGTCGCATTTCTCCAGGCCCACCAAATCTTCCGCAAGACACGAGATGCCGAGGCGGCGAAGGAGGCCTTCCTCGCGATGGTCGACAAGGGAACGCGCGGCGTCAAAGCCGCAATGGCAGATACACCCTATGTGTAAGCTGAGAACAGTGCTGGTCGGGAGGTTGGATGCACTGACGCTTCGCAGAGCGGCCCAATCGCCACGTGGCCCCGTGGCAATCCGTGGCTCATAAGTGGATGTCACGCTGCGAGAGATGCGCTGGGCCATTTTGGTCGCCCAGCATCGCAGCCTGCGGCAAGCTGCCGAAGCATTGAGTGTTCGACAATCGACCCTCAGTCGCCACCTTCGAGAGCTCGAACATCAGCTCGGCGCGGTACTTTTTGAACGCACGAACGGAGGTACGCGCCCCACTGTTGAGGGGCAGGAATTTCTGGAAGTCGCAAGGCGCATAATAGAGGAGACCGAGAATCTCGCGACACGATTGGGAAGGCGATCGCGAGGGGAAACGGGACGCCTAGCCATCGGCGTGCAAGCTTCCCTCTCGGCAGGTAACCTCCGTGCTACGCTGATCGATCAGCACCGCCGCTTCCCTGAGGTTCGCACCAGGCTCGTCGACGGAGCAATTGACCATCTCGTTTCAGATCTCGCGAGCTCTGCGATCGACGTCGCCTTCGTGATCGACAACCGCCGATGGAATGGAAAGTCACTATCCGTATGGAGCGAACGCCTCATCGTGGCCTTTCCAGTGGATCACCCGCTCGCAGGGCAAGAATTGGTGCACTGGCACGATCTGAGAAATGAGGTTGTGCTGCTGCCACAGCGCGGACCGGGCCCTGATTTCCTAAGGCTCCTTACCCGACACTTCGGCCGCCTCGACACTTGCGATCTTCAGCAACATGATGTTTCTCTGGATCGGCTTATGACACTTGTCGGGGCTGGGTTGGGTATTTTGCTCGCACTCGAGGGTGCGACGGGCGCCAGCTATCCAGGTGTTGCTTATCGGGAACTCCACGACGATGGAGGCCCGACGCGGCTAGGCTTCCATGCGATCTGGCGACACGAGAACGGTAATCCGTCCCTGCGCCGTTTCCTCGACATGCTGCGCGAGCGCTATCCCGACTTCTCGGCGGAACCTTCGCCGCCGTGACCAAAGCTTCTACGCGCCTTGGCGAAGGCGCGGTCGGTCGCCATGAATCGCTCGATCATCGGCACGATGAGCTTCGAAGGCTCGGGCGCCGTTTGGCCGCTCGCCCGGCCGAGCACCTGAGCGTAGGCGACGAGATCGCGATGCACGGCGGCCGGCAGTTCGACGCTCATCTTGACCGGCTTGTCGTCGGCCAGCGGTCCGAGCTTGAGCTTCGTCATGGAGTCCCTCCCTGTCCGTAGGGCGCCAGCACCAGGTCGCGCGTCACAACGACGCGAACCGGAAACCCCGGGCGAATGGTGAGAGTCGGTTGGATATTGAGCTCGCGTTGAACGATCTGCTGGCCCGTCTGGCTGATGCTATTGGATGCGCCAGAGCGGATCGCCTGCGTCAGGTTGTTCTCGTCCTGGCTCGTACCGGCTTCCGCGCCGACGCTAAGCAGCGTCGACAGCACAGCGGCCTTGAACAGCTTGCCCCAATGATTGTCGACCTGGTCTTCGAGCCCGGCATAGCCTTGCGTATCGGCGCCCGGTTGCCGCTCCAGCACGATGGAATTGCCGTCCGGCATGATGATGCGCGTCCAGACGAGAAGGATGCGGCTCTGACCGAAGGCGACCGAGCTGTCGTATTGACCGATCAGCTTGGCGCCCTGCGGGATCAACAGGTATTGCCCGGTCGGGCTGTCGTAGACGGCCTCCGTCACCTGGGCAGTGATCTGGCCCGGAAGGTCGGAGCGGATGCCTGTGATGAGCGCCGCGGGGATCACGGTTCCCGCCTGCACGACATAGGGCGAAGCCTTGGCTTCGAGACGGTCGGGGCTGACCGTTCGCTTGTCCGTCGCGGCGTCGAGAAACGCAGTCTTGCGATCCTGCATGTTCTGCGCGGACCCGGCATCGACGGGTGGCGTGGGTGTCGGACCGCCCTGTGTCGGCGTCGCCGGCGGAGCAACGAGGCCGACCGGCTGCGGCTGCTGATTGGTCTGGGCGAACAGGCGGCTTACGCGCGCTGCCTCGGTCTCCTGAGCCAGCCGCTGCGCCGCGGGATCGGACGTGGTTGCCGAAACGCTGGTATTTGGCGCGGCGCCGGCATTCAGGATGGGTTTGCCGAGATCTCCGGGCAACGGCGGCCCAAGTGGGGGCGCCTGGCGCGGAAGGCCGGTATAGTCTTTCGGCAGCCCGGCCAGCCCCTCGGCCGAGGGGCGGCTTTGGGTGCTGAGCAGCTCCTGCCCCGTCTGCGACTTGTTCCGGGTCTGAAGGGCGTAGCCGAGAGCGCCGGCGACCGCGAGGGCCGACACAGCGCCGAGCGTGATCAGCACCTTGCGCGAGAGGCGCGTGACGCGCGGTCGCTCGCCCCGGAGCCGCAAATCGGGCGGCACGACAGGCGCTGGCGCCAGCGCTTGTTCTTCCGGTTCGTCCGTCATGACCGCGGCCTTCCATCGGTGCGCACGATGCGGACGCGACGCTCACTGTCTTTGTCGCCGAGACGAAGTTCGGCCGCGGCGAACAGGCGGTCGACGATGTAGTAGTTGGCGCGAACGCGATAGTTCACCAGTTCGGAGCCGCCGGCCGGACCGATGACGAAGAGCGGCGGCATCTCGCCCCGACGAATGCCGGACGGAAATTCGATGTAGACCTTCTGGCCGTCGTCGAAGGCGCGCAGCGGCCGCCAGGCGGGATTGTCACCCTCGATCGCATAGCGGAAGTTGATCGCGGCGAGATCGACGCCGGTGGCGATCGGCGCGGCTGTTTCGGCTGCCGCATTTTGTTGGCGCAGCGCGATGAGCTGGTCTTCGGGATATTGCCAGGAGACCGACGCCATATAGGTCTTCTCGGTCGAGCGCAGCTCCAGGAGATAGGTCCGCCGATCGGTGTTGATGACGAGGTTCGTCATCAGGTCCGGCCGGGTCGGCTTCACCAGGATGTGGACCTTCTTGGTCGGACCCGCGCCGCTTTCCGTGTCGCCGATGATCCAGCGCACGGTGTCGCCGGCGGCGACCGGCCCCGTGCCGACGAGCTGTTCGCCCTCCTGCAGGGCAATGTCGGTGATCTCGCCGGGCGCCGTGTAGGCCTGATAGAGCGCACCCGCCGAATAGGGATAGACCTGCACGGCATTGATGAAGCCGTCGCGCACGGGCTGCACGCGGGCGGCGGCATTCGCGCGATTGACGCGCACCTCTGGATCGGGCGATTGCGGCGGTGCCTTCCCGGCCGCAACGGGCTTCAACTGCCCGGGCAGCGGCAAGGGCTTCGGCAGCTCGACGATCTTCACCGGCGTCGGGGGATCGACGGATAGCTTCGCGGGCACGGCGGTATCGTAGTTGATGTCAGGCGGAATGAACTTGTGGGCGCAGCCCCCGAGCGCCGTCACGGACAGCAGCAGAGCCGCGAAGCCGGATTTACGGAAAGGCGCAAAGCCGCCCTTCCGGCTCGGTTGAGAGACTGAAAGACGTGAAGCCGGTCCGCCGGCTTCCATGGAAATCGGCGGGGTCATTGTCCCAGCTCCTTCGACCAGTTGATGGCAGTGACGTAGATGCCGAGCGGGTTCTTGCGGAGCACGTCGGCGGAGGTTGGCGGCTGGATCGCGACGGTGAGGATCGCGGTCCAGCGTGAGGTCTCGGCGAGCGCGCCGTCCTGATAGCGGTGCTCGAGCCACTCGACCCGGAAGCTGGACGGCGATGCGCGGATCACGCTCGAGACGTCGATCGAGATTTGCTGGTGACCCAGCTTGGCGAAGGGGTCGTTGGCGCGGGCGTAGTCGTTGAGCGCCTGCGAGCCCGAGGTGGTGGTGAAGTCGTAGGCCTGCAGCCAGTTCTGCCGCACGATGATCGGGTCGGCCGGCAGCGAGCGGACCATCTCGATGAAATGGGCGAGATACCAGGCGATCTCCGGGTCGCTCGGGGCATAGTCGGCCGTAGCCGGCGCGACAGCCTGAGCCTGGCCGAGCTTGTCGACCTGCACCACCCAGGGAACGATGCTGCCGTGGGTGGACTGCCAGACCAGGCCACCGGCCAGACCCATCGAAAGCGCGAGTGAGCCGAAGGCCATCAGCCGCCAGTTCTTCGCCTGCACCCGGGCCGAACCAATTCGCTCATCCCAAGCTTGGGCGGCGCGCTGGTAGGGCGTCTCGGGTTCGGGGGTACGGCCGTAGCGGACCGTGGATCGGCGAAAGAGCGCCATTGTCTATTCTCCCGAAAGATCGACGGAATGGCCGCCGCCGTGGCTGTCACCGGATCTGAGGACATGCGCCGCGGTGGTCGCGCCCTGGTGGATCGATTGATTGCGTCGCATCCGCTGCGCCCAAGCGGGAGGACTGGATCCGCTGGAACTCGGCGTAGGGGCGGCCGCCTCGCCGCCGCTGACGGTTCCTTTCGTCGAAGAGCCGCCCGTGGCCGCGAAACTCGACCTCGCGCCGGCGGCGAAGCTGTCGCGCATCGAGCCTGCGGCCTGAGCTGCCGCGCGCCGCATTGGTGCTGAGGCCGCGGCCGCCGCGGCCCGACCGACACCGCCAAGACCAGCGGCCATGCCCGACGCGCCGGACCGGCCGGCGGAGGCCAGGCTGTAGGCGGAAGAGGCGCCACCGGCCATCGCCGCACCACCACGGGCCGCGGCCGCCGTCCCCGACGCAGCGGCCATCGCTCCCCTTCCGGCGAGGCCCAGCGCGCCAGCGCCGGCCATGGCGGTGCCGGCGACGGCAAGGCCAGTGCCGACGGCAGCGCCCGCGCCGAGTTGCGGCGCGCCGGAGACGAGACCCGTGGCGATGCCGGGCCCAAAGATGCCGAGGCCCAGCATGGCCAGCGCCGCGAGCACGACGGACAGCGCCTGCTCGATGGTCGGCTGGCCGCCGGCATAGGTCTGAGTGAACTGCGAGAAGAGGCCGGTGCCGATGCCGACGATGACGGCGAGCACCATCACCTTCACGCCGGAAGCGACGATGTTGCCGAGCACCTTCTCGGCAAGGAAGGCGGTCTTGTTGAAGAGGGCGAAGGGGATGAGGATGAAGCCGGCGAGCGTCGTCAGCTTGAACTCGATCAGCGTGACGAAGAGCTGCACCGCCAGGATGAAGAAGGCGATCAGCACCAGCAGCCATGACACCATCAGGACCGCGATCTGGACGAAGTTCGCGAAGAAGCTGGTGAAGCCCATCATCTGGCTCGCGGCATCGAGCAGCGGCTGGCCCGCGTCGAGGCCGACCTGCGCGAGGTGGCCGGGCTGAAGAAAGGTGGCGGTCGAGATCGTCGAACCCCCGGCCTTCAGGCCAAGGCCCGCGAAGCTGTTGAAGACGATGGAGGAGAGATTGTTGAAGTTGGTGATGATGAAGGCGAAGAAGCCGATGTAGAGCGTCTTCTTCACCAGACGCTGGAGGATGTCCTCGTCGGCGCCCCAGGCCCAGAACAGGCCCGCCAGGGTGATGTCGATGACGATCAGCGTCGAGGAAAGATACGTCACCTCGCCTTTGATCAGGCCGAAGCCGGAATCGATGTAGGTCGTGAAGGTGTTGAGGAAGGTGTCGATGACGCCGACATTGTTCATCGTGCGTCTCCTGAAGTGGGGGTGGCCGGCGCGACGGCGCCCGGGGGCGATGGCGGCAGCGGCCGCGCCGGCCGGCCGAAGAAGCGCCGGCGGTTCTCCTCCCAGACCGCCACGCAGCGCGCGTCCTCGGCATCCGCTGGGCCGAGCGCACTACAGCGGCGCAGCTCGGCCGTGAGGTCATCGGTGGCTGGTGCGATGATGGTCGGAGGCGCTTCGGCGACCGGCGCCGCCGGACGCCGGTTTATCGCCGCGAGGGCGGCGATGAAGCACGCGATCAGAGCGACGATCGCGGCGGCGCGGAAGATGTCCGACCGGCCCAGCATCGCCGCGCCTCAGTTGCCGGAGAACATCGTGACGTTGCCGGGCTGGTAGCCGCTGCGCGTCGAGAAGGTCTTGTAGTTCTGCTGCCCCTGCGCCTCGGCGGCGGCGACGCGCGCCTGCTCCAGCGCGTCGGCACGGCCTTTCGCCGACAACACGGCAACGACGTCGGAGAGCTGCTGGGATTGCAGGGCCAGAAGCTGGTTGCCGGCTTGCGCCGCTTGGAGCGCGCCGGTCGCATTCTGGCTGGCCGACACGAGCGAGGTCATCGCGCTGGAATTGGTCGGGATGTTGCCGACCACGCCCGCCTGAACCTTCAGGCTGTCCTCGAAAGCCGCGACCGAATTTTGCCAGCGCTGCTGAGCATTGGCGACCATCGTCGTGGTCGAGCCCGTGCCCGCTGCGCTGCCATAGCTGGTCGAATAAGCTTGCTCGATCCGCTGGACGTTGAAGGCGATGTTTTGCGCTTGGCCGAGCAGCGACTGGGTCTGTGCGATCGATGACTGAAGCTGGGTCAGCGTCGACATCGGCAGGGTGGCGAGATTGCGCGCCTGGTTGACCAGGCTCGTCGCCTGATTGGTCAACATCTGGATCTGGTTGTTGATCTGCTGCAGCTCGCGCGCGGCCGTCAGCACGTTCTGGCTGAAGTTGGTCGGGTCGTAGACGATCCATTGCGCCGAAGCCGGCGGCACGGCGACGGCCAGGGACAGCACGACGGCGCTTGCCGCCGCCATAAGGCGCAGCTTGATCATGATGACGTCTCCAGGTTGGTCAGCTCGGGAATGAGATCGGCGGCCCAGAGAAGCTCGCGATCGGCGAGCCAGGTGGGCGTGAAGGCCTCACGGCCGCTCTCGGCGATGACGCGCTCGATTGCGGCGTGGTCTTGCTTGGAGGAGGCGGCGCAGAACGCCAGCGCGACCGGCCCGAGCCCCAGCTCGAACAGCCGGTTGCCGCGGCGGGATTGGCAGTAGTAGTCCCGCTTTGGCGTCGCCCGCGCGAGGATCTCGATTTGGCGATCGTTGAGGCCGAAGCGCCGGTAGATCGCCGTGATCTGCGGCTCGATCGCGCGTTCGTTCGGCAGGAAGATGCGTGTCGGGCAGCTCTCGACGATGGCGGGCGCGATGTTGCTGCCGTCGATGTCCGAGAGCGATTGCGTGGCGAAGACGACGGAGGCGTTCTTCTTACGCAGCGTCTTCAGCCATTCGCGAAGCTGTTGCGCGAAGGCCGGATCGTCGAGGACCAGCCAGCCTTCGTCGATGATCAGCAGCGTCGGTCGGCCGTCGAGGCGCCCCTCGATGCGATGGAAAAGATAGGTCAGCACGGCGGGCGCAGCGCCGGCGCCGATGAGGCCCTCGGTTTCAAAGGCCTGCACCGTGGCTGTGCCGAGCTGCTCGCTCTCGGCATCGAGCAGGCGCCCCGACGGTCCGCCGACGCAATAGGGCTGGAGTGCCTGTTTTAGCGCGGTCGATTGCAGCAAAACCGCAAGGCCGGTGATCGTGCGCTCGCCGACGGGTGAGGACGCGAGCGAGGTCAGCGCCGACCAGACGTGCTCCTTGGCTGTCGGATCGATGGTGACCCCTTCCTGGGCGAGGATAGCCGCCACCCATTCGGCCGCCCAGGCGCGCTCGGCCTGATCATCGATCCGCGCGAGCGGCTGGAGGGAGACGGAGTGCTCAGATCCCGCCGACAGGCTGCCCCCGAGATCGTGCCAGTCGCCGCCCATGGCCAGCGCGGCCGTCCGGATCGATCCGCCGAAATCGAAGGCGAAGATCTGGTTGTTCCGGTAGCGCCGGAACTGCATCGCCATCAGGGCCAGGAGTACGGACTTGCCCGCGCCGGTCGGGCCGACGATCAACGTATGGCCGACGTCGCCGACATGGAGGCTCAAGCGGAACGGCGTGGACCCCTCCGTCTTGCCGAACAGCAGCGGCGGAGCCTGGAAATGCTCGTCGCGTGCCGGCCCGGCCCAGACCGCTGAAAGCGGGATCATGTGGGCGAGATTCAATGTCGAGACCGGAGGCTGGCGGACGTTGGCGTAGGCATGGCCGGGGACGGAGCCGAGCCACGCCTCCAGCGCGTTCACACCTTCCGGCATGCAGGTGAAATCGCGGCCCTGGATCACCTTTTCGATCAGGCGCAGCTTCTCCGCTGCGAGGCCGGCGTCTTCGTCCCAGACTGTGACAGTGGCGGTGACATAGGCCTGGCCCACATCGTCGGAGCCCAGCTCCTGAAGTGCCAAGTCCGCGTCGGCCGCCTTATTGGCCGCATCGCTATCGAGCAGCGTCGAGGCCTCGTTAGTCATCACCTCTTTGACGATGGCGGCGATCGACTTGCGCTTGGCGAACCATTGCCGCCGGATCTTGGTCAGCAGCTTCACCGCCTCGGTCTTGTCGAGGAGGATCGCACGGGTCGACCAGCGATACGGAAAGGCGAGCCGGTTCAGCTCATCGAGGATGCCGGGATGAGTCGTGGTCGGAAATCCGACCACGGTGAGTGTCCGCAGATGATGGGCGCCGAGCCGCGGCTCAAGTCCGCCGGCGAGCGGCTCGTCAGCGAGCAGCGCATCAAGGTGCATCGGCGTCTCGGGGACGCGCACGCGGTGCTGCCGTGTTGAGATCGTCGAGTGCAGATAAGTCAGCGTGTCGCCGTCATCGAGCCAATTGACCTCGGGCATGAACCCTTCGACCAGTTGCAGGACGCGGTTGGTTCGATCGACGAAGCCGTGCAGCAGTTCCCACGGATCGACACCTGTCTGCGACCGGCCTTCAAAGAGCCAGCCTTCCACCCGTGAGGCGTCCTCGGCCGGCGGGAGCCAGACGAAGGTCAGGAAATAGCGGCTCTCGAAGTGGGCACCCGCCTCCTCGAAGGCGTCCTGCCGTTCGAGATCGACCAGGGCGGATGCCGGATCAGGAAACGTCGAATGCGGATAGGTCTGGGCGGCGATCCGCTGCGCCTCGACGAAGATCGCCCAGCCGGAGCCGAGCCGGCGCAGCGCGTTGTTCAACCGCGCGGTGACGCCTACCAACTCGGCCGGCGTCGCGCTGTCGAGGTCCGGTCCGCGAAAACGGGCGGTGCGCTGGAACGAGCCGTCCTTGTTGAGGACGACACCCTCACCGACGAGAGCGGCCCAGGGCAGGAAGTCGGCGAGGCCGGCAGGACGATGGCGGTATTCGGCAAGATTCAGCATGGCGGCCTCACACCCCCAGATGTGCGGGGTAGCGAAGGTGCCGGCGCACCACGTCGACGAATTGGGGGTCGCGTTTCGCCGCCCAGACGGCCGCGGCATGGCCAACGGCCCAGATGAGCGCGCCGGGGATCCAAAGACGCAGGCCGAGCGCGATCGCCGCCGCCAAGGTGCCGTTGGCGATCGCCACGGTCCGCGGCGCGCCGCCCATCAGAATCGGGTCGGTGAGCGCGCGATGGACCGGCGCGAAGAAGCCGGGCACGTCGGGATCGACGATCGCGGCCATCAGACCAGCGCCCCGCCGCTGAACGAGAAGAAGGACAGGAAGAAGCTCGATGCGGCGAAAGCGATCGAGAGGCCGAACACGATCTGGATCAGCCGGCGGAAGCCGCCCGAGGTATCGCCGAAGGCAAGCGTCAGGCCGGTCACGGTGATGATGATGACCGAGATGATCTTGGCGACCGGGCCCTGCACCGATTCCAGGATTGAGTTGAGCGGTGTCTCCCACGGCATCGAAGAGCCGGAGGCATAGGCGGCGGGCGCGAAAGCCAGTGTGAGCGTGGTCAGCGTGACCAGTTCGACGAGGCGGCGGCGGGAATGGCGAGCGACAGCGAGAACGCGGTTCATGAGGGATCTCCGAGGGACGAGGGGTCGCCGCCCGCCCCGGCGGACTGGAGGCAGTAATCGCCGGTGGCGGGATCGAGGCCGGCGACGAGAGCGAGTTCAGAGAGGCGGCGCTCTGAGCCGCGGCCGCGCAGCACCGCGACGAGATCGATGGTTTCGGCGATCAGCGCCTTGGGGACGGTGACGACGGCTTCCTGGATGAGCTGTTCGAGGCGACGGATCGCGCCGAGCGCCGTGCCGGCATGGATGGTGCCGATCCCGCCGGGGTGGCCGGTGCCCCAGGCCTTGAGCAGGTCCAGCGCTTCGGCGCCGCGGACTTCGCCGATCGGGATGCGGTCGGGCCGAAGGCGCAGCGAGGACCGGACAAGGTCGGACAGCGAGGCGACGCCATCTTTGGTGCGCATCGCGACGAGGTTCGGCGCGCGGCATTGCAGTTCGCGCGTGTCCTCGATTAGCACCACGCGGTCACTCGTGCCGGCGATCTCGGCCAGGAGCGCGTTGGTGAGCGTCGTCTTGCCCGTGCCGGTGCCGCCAGCGACGAGGATGTTCTTGCGCGACGCGACGGCCCCACGCAGCAACGCCGCTTGACCAGCGGTCATGGTGCCAGCGTTGACATAATCGTCGAGGGTGAAGACGGCGACGGCGGGCTTGCGGATCGCGAAGGCCGGCGCCGTGACGACGGGCGGCAGCAGCCCCTCGAACCGCTCTCCCGTCTCAGGCAGCTCGGCCGAGACACGCGGGCGTTCCGCGTGAACCTCGGCGCCGACGTGGTGCGCGACAAGGCGCACAATCCGCTCGCCGTCGGCGGCCGATAGAGTCCGACCGCTATCCTCCAGGCCGCCGGAGAGCCGATCGATCCAGAGCCGGCCGTCGGGATTCAGCATCACCTCGACGATCGACGGGTCTTCGAGGAAGGCGGCGATGGCCGGGCCGAGCGCGGTGCGCAGCATGCGCGCACCGCGTGAGAAGGCCTCGGAATAGAGCGGAGCAGCCGCCACGATCGTCCCCGTCATTGGCCAATCGCGACACGCGAATGGCGACGGGGATGATTAGAAGAGGCAATAAATAGGGCGATTCAACAAGTATTCAGATGGCGTAGGAGGCAAGCGTAGTGGAGAGAAAAAATACTTGCTGGGTGCGGACCGGCCCTCCTTCGGTAGTAGCGCTGATTGTAAGTTGTCCAAGCCGTCAGCTTTCGAGGTAGCGGGCGGCGAAACCGCACATTCACCGAGCGACCTCAACGCGGCAGGCAGACTCCTTGCGGACACTCGAAATGTCCGTAGCCGGGCGCACGAATTTGGCTGATTGGCTCACGTGAGTAAGGGTCATCCAGAGCAGCTGGGTTTTCAAAAGATCGGCGCGTTGCCGCAATCAGCGAACGGATGCGGCGTAACGACTTCACTCCGGCTTTTAAGAGAGAAAGGGATATGTTGTCAGCGACCTCGCTGGTCGTAAGATAGACCGATGAGCTACTTCAGCGATGCGTACAGCGCTTTTCGCTATCCTCTCCAGGTGGGTGAAGAGCCGGGCTTTAGGCTTGCGCAGCTCGGCGCGATCCACGCCGTCGGCGCCCATTTTGCCAACCGTACCGAGCCCGGCATCGTCACCATGCCCACCGGATCCGGAAAGACAGCCGTTCTGATCTCGGCGGCGTTCGTTCTCCGAGCAACCCGGGTGCTGATCATCGCACCCAGCCGGCTCGTCCGGGAACAGATCGCGGAGGAGGTGCAGAGCCTCAAGACTCTCAGGGGTGCCGGTGCCGTACCTGAGAACATACCGGCGCCGCGCGTCTTCGCCACGAACAAGCGCGTGTCGACGGCCGCGGAATGGGAGGCCATGCGGGATTTCGATGTGGTCGTTGGCACCATCCAGAGCATCAGCCCCGAATATGAGGAAATACCGGAGCCCCCGGCTGACCTCTTTGACGTGGTGTTGGTCGACGAAGCGCACCACAGCCCGGCGAGGACTTGGCAGAGCGTGCTCGACCACTTCGCGGGGGCAAAGCGCGTTCTCTTCACGGCTACGCCCTTTCGACAGGACCAGCGGGAGATCAAAGGGCGCTTCATCTTCACTTACGATCTTCGGCAGGCCTTCGAGGACGGAATTTTTGGCGAGATCGCGTATGCGCCCGTCGCTCCGCGACAGAACGAGTCGAGCGATCTTGCAATCGCGAGGGCCGCCGAACGACAGTTCACGGTGGATCGAGACGCCGGACTTCAGCACCGCATCATGGTGCGAACCGACAGCCGAAAGCGGGCATCTGAGCTTGCCGAAGTCTATGCGAACAACACGGGGCTCAGGCTGAGCATCGTGACCGGGGACAAGTCGCTCCGGTACGTGAAAGGAATTGTCAGGAAGCTTGCGGACGGCGACTTGGACGGCATCATCTGCGTCAACATGCTGGGCGAGGGCTTCAACTTTCCGAGCCTGAAGATAGCCGCGATCCACTCGCCCCACCGCTCGCTCAGCGTCACGCTCCAGTTCATCGGGCGCTTCGCCCGGACGGCTGGCGAGAACCTTGGACGCGCGTCGTTCCTGGCGGTGCCTTCTGAAATTCAGATCGAGGCCGAGCGGCTCTATGACACCCGCGCCGTGTGGCAGGACATGGTGCAAAACTTGAGCGCCACGCGTGTGCAGCAGGAGGCGCAGGTGCGAGAAGTCCTGGAGACATTCTCGCCGGCTGACATCACCTCAGAGGATCTTGAAGACCTCTCCCTCTTCGTGCTCGAACCTTACTACCACGTGAAGGTCTACCAACTCAGCGAAGCGGTCGACATTGAGAAGGACGTGGATTTCCCCGAGCCGCTACATGTCATCTACAAGAGCGTCAGTGAGGCCCACAACTCCGCCATTTACATCACGCGGGAAATTAGCCTGCCGCGGTGGACTACCGATGACCGGCTTTCGATCGTGCAGCCGGACCTCTTCATCTTCTACCAGGACCCCGACACAAATCTCCTCTTCATCTGCGCTTCTCGCCGCGTCGAAGGCCTGTACGAGCAGCTGGCATCTACATTCTTAGAGGCCGACCCTCGGCCGCTACCGTTGGTGCGTTTGAACC
Source organism: Ancylobacter sp. G4_0304 (assembly GCF_047501495.1). Classification (NCBI taxonomy): domain Bacteria; kingdom Pseudomonadati; phylum Pseudomonadota; class Alphaproteobacteria; order Hyphomicrobiales; family Xanthobacteraceae; genus Ancylobacter; species Ancylobacter sp. G4_0304. The sequence continues at coordinate 81,873 of NZ_JAZDRM010000012.1, forward strand.
GCGCGCTGAATGAGCTCGGAACGCCGGAGTTCTTCAACGTAGGCATGCGCAATCGTGTGGCAGCCAACACCACGGAGTCCTATCGGATCATCACGGGCTCCAACGCGGACAGGGCTATCCTCAAGAGTGACGGGCGCCTCTATCACCGGGGACACGTATTCGGCCGAGCCACCGACGCGGGGAACCCAGTGACCATCGGGCTAAGCAGCGCGTCCAAGGTGTGGAGCAACAAAAGCTCCAAGCTTCCTGAACTCATCGAGTGGTGCACGACGCTCTCTCGCCGCATCGACAGCGGGCTTAATCCCACGACCGGTTCGGGCCTTGATTTTCTCGAAGTCGGGCAAGAGATCGACGCGCTACCTGCCGGAATAATCGATGTCACGTGGCCGGCGAGCGTGTATCGAAGCGCGTACTTCATCGCTTTTGACGACACTCACGGAGTTCGGCAGCGCGAACCTCTCCTAGACTTCGATCTCGAAGTCGACCGCCAGTCGAGCACCGCCGACGCCGTCGTGGTCGAAATGCGTCACGCCAAGGGCTTTCAATACCGCTTCACCTTTTCGTTTGAGACGGACCGGTTCTTCGAGCCCGAACAGGGCGCGCCTGAGGGCTGGGTGGAGTTGGACCGGCATGAGGTGCCGCTTGCCAACTTTCTGAACGAGGAACCCCTCCCGTTCTACACGGCGAACTTGGCGCTCGTGCAGGGATTCAACATCCTCACCCCACCGGAAGGGGATGCGCCTGTCTTCGACGCAGAAACCATTGAGCCCGTGGATTGGGACGGAGGAAACGTGGACATCGTGCGGGAGTTCGGGGCTGCAGCAGCCGGAAAAGTATCGGTGCACAGCTACCTCGAAGCCCAACTCGGAGCTTCCGCCGCGGAGGTCGTCTACTACGATCACGGCACCGGCGAGATCGCCGACTTCATCGAGTTTGAAAAGGGAAACGAGAAGCTGATCATCAGGCTATACCACTGCAAGGGAGCCACGGGCGCTGCGCCCGGTCATCGGCTCGGCGACATCTACGAGATCGCCGGTCAGGCGGTGAAGTCTGTCACTTGGGCCTTGAAGCAGCGCATCTTTTCCAACGTCCGCAGACGCTTCAACGGCAACATCGGTAGCCACCGGTTTGTCCGGGGCGATCTTGATACCCTCGCGGGCATCATTGACGAGGCTACACCTGCGCAGATCGAGTTCGAGTTCATTGCAGTCCAACCTGGTTTGCAGAAGGCTGGCTTGCCAGCCGAATTAGGGAACCTGTTGGCCGCTGCAAGCGACCACCTGGTCCGAGGCGGTTTCCGACCCCTTCGGGTGATGGGTTCCAAGTAGGGACTGAGATCTCGCCGAATTGCCGCGCCTTGCATTCGCAGGCCCCGCCTCCGAGACGCTGTCGCCACACGTATGCGGCTGAGCTTTGTGTACGGTTGTTCGCCAGCAATCTCTGGTCGGCTCCAATCTGGGCGACCCCAGGGCCGCAGCCTTAACGAGTTCCGCGCCGGACTGGTCTTCTAAAGGTCTGCTACCCTCGGAGCGCGAAATGTCTGGCGCAACCAAGACCTGAACCCAGTAGAGGCAATCGCTTCGAGCGCTTTCATGAGTTGGCGAACGCAGCCTCAACGATGAGCCATGGGCGTGGGGCAGGCGAGCAGGACTGGAGGACGTTGAAGTGATCGGAATTAGTCACCGACAGTCCGCTCGACCGAGTCTTCCGGAATTTCCTGCCTGAGCTTTGGCCCCTCGTTCAGCCGTCGACCAAGCGTGGCGACAAAATTATCGTAGCGCGCTCCGGCCTGCGCTCGCGCGGCCTTGGCAGCCGGTTCGGGAAGCGGCGGAGTCGTGTTGAGCCAGAAGCGGATGAACAGCGCCAGCGTCTCGACACCGATTCCGACATCGCGCTCGAGCCGCGCTAGGCGGCGGTCCTGCTGGTCGAGCCGTTTGGCGATCGCCGCTTCCTTCCGCTCGTCCGCATCCGGCGACAGGAAGGATGCGATCGCGGCTTCGGCGATCAGGGACATCGATTGGTCCCGACGCGCGGCATAGGCAGACAAGGCCTGCATGACATCCGGATCGAGATAGACGGAGAGCTGAGCCTTCTTCTTCGCCATGGCCATGCGCGCCTCACATGCCGAGGTCATCGCCCGGATCGAGAGAGGCCTGCCGCGCGAGACCTTGCATGAGGTCGTTCATGCGACCGATCCGCGGCGCCTCCTCCTCCATGTCGTCGGGTTGGTCGAGCGCGAACTCATTCTCGATCGGCGCCTGCTTCTCGACCGTTCCTTGGCTGAGCTCCGGCTGCTTCCGGCGATCGGCGTTCTTCGGATCCTCGTCGTCGGCGTCATCGCCTTCGGCCGCCACCGGCGCCGGAGGGCGAGGAGGCAACGGACGAAAACTCCAATCGTCGGGGCGGCCCTCCTTCGGCCGCGCCGGGACGGGCGGCGCCACGATCCGCTCCTGGAAGCGTCCATCCTCATAGTAGCGGGCCTTCTTCGCCCGGATCGGATGGACACCCGACACCATGACGATCTCGTCGGTGGGCGGGAGCTGCATGACCTCGCCCGGCGTCAGCAGAGGGCGCGCAGTCTCCGAGCGCGACACCATCAGATGCCCGAGCCAAGGCGACAGCCGGCTCCCGGCATAGTTCTTCATCGCCTTCATCTCGGTCGCGGTGCCGAGCGCATCGCTCACCCGCTTGGCGGTCCGCTCGTCATTGGTCGCGAAGCTGACCCGGACATGGCAGTTGTCGAGGATCGAGTTGTTGGGGCCGTAGGCCTTTTCGATCTGGTTCAGCGACTGCGCGATGAGAAAGCTTTTGATCCCGTAGCCCGCCATGAAGGCGAGCGCCGACTCGAAGAAGTCGAGGCGACCGAGCGCCGGGAATTCGTCCAGCATCAGGAGAAGCCGGCGTCGTCCGGCCTTGGCCTGCAGGTCCTCGGTCAGCCGCCGGCCGACCTGATTGAGGATCAGGCGGATCAGCGGCTTGGTCCGGTTGATGTCGGACGGCGGCACGACGAGGTAGAGCGTGGTGGGCCGGTCGCCAGCGACGATGTCGCCGATCCGCCAGTCGCAGCGCCGTGTCACCTCGGCGACCACGGGATCGCGATAGAGGCCGAGGAATGACATCGCCGTGCTCAGCACGCCGGATCGTTCGTTGCCGGATTTGTTCAGCAGCTCCCGCGCGGCCGAGGCGACGACAGGATGGACGCCGGCTTCGCCGAGGTGCGGCGTTCGCATCATGGCGGAGAGCGTCGACTCGATCGGTCGCTTGGGATCCGACAGAAAGGACGCAACGCCGGCGAGTGTCTTGTCCTCCTCGGCGTAGAGAACGTGCAGGATCGCGCCGACCAGTAGGGCGTGGCTGGTCTTCTCCCAGTGGTTTCGCTTCTCCAGGCTGCCTTCGGGGTCGACCAGGATGTCGGCGATGTTCTGGACGTCGCGCACCTCCCACTCGCCGCGCCTGACCTCGAGCAGCGGATTGTAGGCCGAAGACTTCGCATTGGTCGGATCGAACAGCAGCACCCGACCGTGCTGGGCGCGGAAGCCAGCGGTGAGCTGCCAGTTCTCGCCCTTGATGTCGTGGACGATCGCCGAACCTGGCCAGGTCAGCAGTGACGGGATGACGAGGCCCACGCCCTTGCCGCTTCGGGTCGGCGCGAAGCACAGCACATGCTCGGGGCCGTCGTGGCGGAGATAGCTGCGTTGATAGCGGCCGAGCACAACGCCATCGGGACCGAGCAGGCCGGCCTCCTCGATCTCTTGTCGTTGCGCCCATCGTGCGGAGCCGTAGGTCTCGGCATTCTTCGCTTCGCGAGCGCGCCAAACCGACATTCCGATGGCGACGGCCGCGGCGATGATCCCGCCAGATGCCGCGATATAGGCGCCCTCGATGAAGATCGAGGGGGCATAGGCGTCGTAGGCGTACCACCACGAGAAGAAGGCCGGTGGCAGATAGAACGGGAAATGCAAAATCTCGAACCAGGGACGGCCGAGTTCGGGCTGAAAGCCGAGCCGCCAGGCGGTCCATTCCGTCGCGGTCCAGATCGTCAAGAGGACGATCCCGAAGACGGTGATGACCTGGCCCCAGAGTATCTTCGTCGCCGACATGCCGGCCGTCCTTTCGTGATATCTGTGATCAGAGTGTCCGCTCACAGGCCGAGCCCCCGATTGCGGCCGAAGCCCCAATCGACGCCGCCGTCATCGCGGGCGACGCCGGAGACGTGGCGGCCGAGCTGTTTTTCGAGCGAAGGGGTCCAGGGCACGAGCTGAAAGCCGAGGCCGTCGTCGATCATGGCGAACCGGCCGGAGGCGAGCGCGAAGCGCTGACGGTATGATCCGGCGACGTACTCGCCGGAGGTGGCCTGGTTGAAGGTCTGGCCCGTTTCGGCCGCAAGCCGCTCGCCCAAGGCGTCGACTTCCCGACGGCGGAGCGTGCCAATCAGGCCTTGGGAGAAGGTGATGCCCCGCGCCTGGCGCTCGGCCAGCCCCTGCTCGATGAGCTGGTCGGCCCGCCGCTCCAGCGCTTCGCGGACCTCGGCGCCAAAGCCCGTCTGGCTAAGGTCGACCGGATCACGTGAGACCGCTTGGCGGTCGAGCCAAGTCGCGCCGCTGGCCGTCACCTGATCCTCGATGGCGAGGTCCGACCGCACGGCGAGCGCAACGCGGCGACGCCCTTGCGCGTCGTCGAACTTCCTCAGCTCGACGATCGAGCCGGGCGCGCTGTCGCCGGTGGCGTCGAGGTCGGGGAATTTGATGTGGTGGGTGCGACCGTCCACGCCGTCGATGACGGCATAGGCCGTGCCCTTCAGTTCGTCGTCCAGGCCGCGATTCACGAGCCGGCCGATGACGGGCACGTCGAGGCTCTCGCCGGCGAGCACATAGCTCCCGGCCGCGCGCTCGATACCGTGCTCTCGCAAGCCCCGATGAATCCGCTTGATGATGTCGCCGCGCTCGCCGAGTTCGCGGAGCGTGGTCTCGGCCGCCTCGTCCATCGTCCACTGGCCGGCTCCGATCTGATGGGCGAGGCCGAGGCTCTCAAGATGCCGGAGCCGTCCGACCTTGAGTGATTGGAACGGGTCCGGCTCCTGGCCCAAAGAGGGCGCAACGTCGATGACGCCATGTCGGCCGCCGTCACGGATGAGCTGCCGGTCGAGCTGGGTCCAGCGCTCGGCCTCGACCTGACGCTCGAGCGCCTGGTGGATATCGAGGTCGCTACGCAGCCCCAGCTCCCGCGTGACCAGGTCCTGGGCGCGGGCGCGCATCCCTTCCTTGATGTAGTCGCGGGAGATGACGAGGTCCTGGCCGTCCTCGGCCACGCCGCGCACGATGATGTGGACGTGCGGGTGCTGCGTGTTCCAGTGATCGACGGCGACCCAATCGAGCTTGGTGCCGAGGTCCTTCTCCATCTGGCCGACCAGCTCGCGGGCATAACCCTTGAGGTCGGCCATCTCCGGCGCGTCCTCGGGTGAGACGATGAAGCGGAAGTGATGGCGATCCTTCTCGCACCGCCCGGCGAAGGCCTGGGGGTCGGCGTCCTCGGTTTCGGGGCCGAACAGCCGCGCCTTCTCCCCATCCCGGGTGACGCCCTCGCGCCGGAGGTAGCCGAGATGAGCGCCGAGCGGCGCGGAGCGCGCGGTGTGGCGGACGACGCGCGCCTTGACCGTCACCAGGCGCGAGCGGCCGGTGAGCAGATGGTTCGCCCGGACGGCGGCGACACGGCCGCGGCCGAAGGTCGAGCGGCTGGAGCTTCTGAGCAGACCTTGCCGCGATACGCCGCCGCCGGCGCGCTGGGCGGCGGCGAGCGCCTGGGCGATGAACGGCTTGGCGCGCTGACTGCGCGAAGAGCGGATGCGGCCTGGCCGGGGTTGGAAGTCGTTCTCCTCAGCCATCGCCGGCCCCGGCAATGTGCGAAAAACAGAGGATGGGCAATGCGTTGACGGCGCCGCGCACCTTGCGCGCCGGGGCCGCACGTTGCGCGATCAACGAGAAACACAAGCAAAAACAACCGACCGACAGAGCCGCACCTTGCGGCCTTTTATCTGGCCCTCTGTCGGTCGGTTCCTGCGCTCCTCCCCTGATCGCCCTTCCTTCTTTCCGGAAATGCACTGCGCCACGCCTGCCTGCGAAATCGCGCCGAAGTGCATCAATGCAGCCGGTTGAGATGCCGCAGACCGTCACGCCGTGGGGGAAAGCGCGTGCTGATGGTGAAACCGCAGCGGACAAAAGACCGGCGCTCTGCACGATCATCGCTGCGGCCCCGATGCGGAAACCGAGACGAACAGCCCGCCCGATTGCAGTGCGATGGCGGAAAGGTCACGCACGGCGGCGACGGCCGGTGTGTCGTTCGGTTGCTGCTTGGACGCCGGGCGACTGGCGGGTTCAGCGTTTGCCGACCGCGTGATGAACAGCGGCGCCTGCGTCCAGGACGACGGATCGGAGGCCGCCACGAGGACAGGCCCATCGATCTCGCCGTCCCCGACAAAAGGGACGAGCGCCGCAACGTAAGCGACTGTCTCGGCCGGCAACGGACGGTGGCGATCACGATAATCTTCGTAGCGACCAGGCCCGGCATTGTAGGCCGCGAGGAAGCCCGGCGATCCGTAGCGGTCGTGCATCTCGCGCAGGAAGGCAGCGCCCGCCAAGATGTTATCGTGTGGATCGTAGGGATCGCGCCCGAGGCCATAACGAGCGCGCAGCGCCGCCCAGGTCTCGGGCATAAGCTGCATTAGACCCATCGCGCCCTTCGGTGAGATGGCGCGCCGATCGCCGCGACTTTCGATGCGCATGATTGCTCGTATCCACGCCGCCGGAATGGCGAAGCGCTGGGCCGCCTCCGCGATGAGCGACGCATAGGGATCGCTCTGTGCGTGAAGATCAAGGGGCGCCGTCTGAGCGTGGACGGCGACGGCGGGGGCGCCGAACGCCGTTGCCGCGGCGAGCAGGAGAAGCGCGCGCCGCATGCGATCAATCCCGCTCGCCGCGCTTGGGCGGGCGGTTCCAGTTCAGCACCCAGGCCGACTTGTCGTCGCCGGATTGGAAGAGGTTGGCGCGGATCGGCTGGGCCAGCGTCGGATCATCGATGACCAGCGAAACATACTCGCCGGCCTTCTCGCCGGTGCGTTTCCAGCCCGCGCCGATCTCCGGACCTTCTGCATCGCCCATATGGACGCGATAGTCGGGCGCATTCTCGGCATCGGAGGATTCAGCCGGAACGAGAGAAAGATCACGGTAGAAGGTGAGCGTCTGGATACGTCCGCTGAAGCCGGACTTATCGCGAGTGAAGTGACCGATCTGCGCCATGGGAAACCTCCGTGGGTGGCGGGTTGAGAAGCAGGTCAATCGGTGGCGGCGCGCCACACGAAGCGGCCGTCGCCCGTCTCGTCGGTCCACAGCGGGACCGCGCGGGCGACGATCGAAGTGACGGAGAGCGGGCCGAAGTAGCGACCGTCCAGGCTGTCGGGAACGGTCGGGTTCATGAGGAAGACTTCGCCCGCGGTGAGCGTGTGGCAGCCGCTCCAGCGCGGCAGCGGACGGCCGAGATGATCGCGGGGCTTGGCGGTACCGACGTCGACATGGTCGACGGTCACGGCGTCGTTCTCCCGGCACACCGTTTGTCCGGCAACTGCCATGACGTGCTTCAGCAGCGGCACGCCTCTCGGCAGGAAACCGCCATCGGCAAGGTAGCTGGCGATCGGCTCGGGCGGACGCACGGCGACCACCTCAAGCGCGTGGAGCGGGCCGGCCGGCCGCAGCGCGTAGAGCCCCGTCGGCGTGCTGGCCGTGGCGTTCCAGATCAGCCGCGGCGCGGGATGGAAGAACACGAGTGCGCCAGCCGCGAGCATCGCGACGTAGGTCGACATGACGTAGCCGAAGCGGCTCATGGCGCGACCCTCCGGCGTTTCAGCCAGGCCGCATGTTGCGCGCGCGTGTAGGCGTGCGGCTCGTCGCCGACGGCCAGGCGGTTGTGCAGATGACGCCAGTGTTCCGGCGCGGCGTCGGCCGGATCGATGTCGAGGGCCTCGATCGCATCGATCGCCTGCAGCACGCGCTCGACGTTCGCCCATCCATCGACGCGCAAGAGGATCTCGCCGCCGGGCTGCACGAAGGGCAGCGTCTGGTATGGCGCGCCGGCTTCGACCGCGCGCACGATATCCATGCGCGAAACGATCGTGCCGAAGTCATTCGACGCCCAGCGGACGAAGGCGAAGACGCTGCCCGGCTTGAAGCTGGAGATGCTGCGGCGGCGGTCGAGGATTTTCTCCTCGGCGCGGCGGCCGAAGCGCAGCCAGCGCTCGATCTTCTTCTCGATCCAGGTCAGCTCGACATGCGTGAGTGCGATGGCGGCGCGACTGGACGGCGGCGCGGCTTGCCGCGGCGACGGCATGTTATCGCTCATGACGGTTCTCCGGGATCGTCCGGGAATTCGCGCCCGAGGAGATCGCGCAGCATGTCGGCGACGGTGACCCCGCGCCGGAAGGCCGCGACCTTGATGCGGCCGCGTAGCGCCGGCGTGACGTCGATGGTCAGGCGCGCGGTGAACGCCGAGGCGTCATCGGTGCGCCGCGCCGGGACTTCGGGCGCCTTGATCCAGCTCTCGGCGTCTGCTGGCCGCGCCGCAAAGCCGCGTCTGGTGGATCGCTCGCTCATGGCGGGATCCCCGCAACCTCGGCGGCGAGCGCGGCGATCTCGCGAGCGGCGGCGCTCTGCTCGGCCAGCTCGAAGACAAGGCGGCCGGACTGTGCGGCGTCGGCGAAGGCGACGCGTTGGCCGATCGTGCTGACGAGCACCGGCGGATCGTGATCCGCCAGCGTCTCGGCGGTCTCGCGGGCGATCACCGTTCGGGCGCCGCAGCGGTTCAGCACGAAGCGCGCGGCGAGCTGCGGACGGTAGATGCGCGCCTCGCGGAGCAACGCCAGCATCTCGGCCGACGCCCAGCCGTCGAGCGGCGATGGCTGCACAGGGATCAGCACCAGGTCGGCCGCGAGCAATGCCGAGCGCATCAGCCCGGCGACGCGTGGCGGCCCGTCGATGACGACGTGATCGGCGGTGCGGGCGATCTCGGGCGCTTCGCGATGGAGCGTGTCGCGGGCCAGGCCGACGACGCCGAACAGTCGCGAGACGTTCTCGCGGGCGCGCTGTTGCGACCAGTCGAGCGCCGAGCCTTGCGGGTCGGCGTCGACCAGCGTGACGCGCCTGCCGTGCAACGCCCATTCGCCGGCGAGGTGTAGCGCGAGCGTCGTCTTGCCGACGCCGCCCTTCTGATTGAGCAAGGCGACGATCATCGCTCCCCTCCCGGCTTGCGGTTGAGGGGCAGCGATGGCTGTCGTCTGGAGAGTTTGGATCGCTGCTGACCAGCGGTAGCCGGGCTATCCGCATATCGCGCGGGCCAACTACAAGAGTTAGATTCTAAGTTAGCCGGGGTACTGACCAGTGCCCCTTCGCCAGCGGTCTGGCGGTGGCGATGATGCCCTCCTGCGATCCAGGACTGCGGGGCGTGGTGCTCCGTCCGGATCGGCGACGGAGGCGGACCATGGACTTCTATGCGGGACTGGACGTGTCGCTGGAATCGACCAGCGTGTGCGTGGTGAATGCCGAGGGCAAGGTGGTCCGGGAGGGGAAATTGCCCTCCGATCCGGATGCCATCGAGCTGTTCCTGGCCGAATGGGGCGTCCACCTCAAGCGGGTCGGGCTGGAAGCTTTTTCGTTCAGCGCCTGGCTGTTCTCCGCCCTCGACGACAAGGGCCTGCCGGTGTTCTGCATCGAGACCCGCCACACCAAGGCGGCTCTCAACGCCATGCTCAACAAGACCGACCGCAACGACGCGCGCGGTATCGCGCAGCTGATGCGCACCGGCTGGTTCCGGGCGGTCCACGTCAAGTCGCGCGAGGCGCAGGCGCTGCGCGTGCTGCTCGCCGGCCGCAAGGCGCTGCTCGGCAAGGTCATCGACATGGAGAACATGATCCGCGGCGTGATCCGGCCGTTCGGGCTGAAGGTCGGCGAGGTGTCGACGGGCCGGTTCGAGGCGCGCGTGCGCGAGCTGGTCGCCGGCCTCGGCGAACTCGAACAGATCATCGCGCCGCTGCTCGCGGCCCGCGCGGCGATGCGGTTCGAGTTCACGCGGCTGCATCGCATGGCGCTGGCGGCGGCGCGCAACGACAAGGCGGTGCGGCGGATGATGACGGTTCCCGGCGTCGGCGCCATCGTGGCGCTGACCTTCCGCGCCACCGTCGATGATCCCACGCGGTTCAAGAAATCCACGACCGTCGGCGCCCACTTCGGGCTGACGCCGCGCCGCTACCAGTCGGGCGAGACCGATTGGTCGGGCCGCATCTCCAAATGCGGCGACGAGGCGACGCGGGCGATGCTCTACGAGGCGGCGATCGCCATCCTCACGCGTATCCCCAAGAGCTTCAAGCTGCGGCTCTGGGGGCTCCGGCTGATGAAGAAGAAGGGGCTGAAGAAGGCGGCGACCGCGGTGGCGCGGGCGCTCAGCGTGCTCCTGCACAGGATCTGGGTCGACGGCTCGACCTTCCGATACGGCGCCGGCCTGAAGGGCGGCCGGCTCGCTCGCGCCTGATGAGGGGCTGAGCGATCCGACCGCCCCCACCATCGGCGTCACCAGGTTCCGCCACGGCGGAGCGGCGTCTCCCGGGGAGACGGGGATTTGGGCGAGATCGAAACTTGAGTTGCCGGCAGCCTTCGGGAAAAACCGCACGGCGCTTGTTAGCCTGACCGCCTGGTCTCCAGATCCCGGAATGTGGCGGACCCCATGCCGACCACGGACGTTAGCGAGTGCTCCTCGGAGAGACATGCGCCGCACCTCAGCGTGACGAAGTTGGACGGGAACGGCCGCAGCGCGGACAGACGGCGGCGCCCGCGCGTTCCGGCGCGCGGCTGCGTGCGTCATCGCAAGTAAAAGCGGCTTTACGGATCAGTCTGTCGGTGGCAGACTGAAATGGAGAGGCGTTGTCTCCACAGCTTGTTGCTGAACAACAACAAGTTAGAGTCAGTACGTTAGACTCTAAGTTAAGGCCAGGAATCGCTGTTTCTGGCCAAAGGGTTAGCTGCGATTTGGACGCCCGAAGTCCCGATACCCGCACGCCCGAAGTCCCGATAGTCGGAACGCCCGAAGTCTCGACCCCGTCCACAGCGATATCCACAGGTCCTGTGGATAAGCCGGCCGGCAGGATGCGCAGCAGCTCGCGCCGGCCGTTGCGTTCCATGTGCAGGCGGTAGCCGGGCAGCGGTTGGCGCGCCGCGATGCGGCGGAGATCGAAGGCGAAATCGGGGAGTTTGGCGAGGCTGCCGGACTTCTCGTGCAGGTGCGCGACCTCGAACAGCCAGCCCTTGGGCTGGCGACCCGCGTGCTTGCGGGCGACACGATAGAGCCAGCGCTCGATACCGCCGGTCAGGCGGAAATAAGCAGGGTCGATGGCGAGTACGAGCGAGCGGTCGATGACGCCGCGGTAGAACCAGTCCGGGAGCACGAACTCCATGCCCTCGACGCGGCCGTCGCGGGTCGTGCATTCCTCCCACTCGTTGATCCAGGAAAACTGATGGCGGCGCCAATGCTCGCCGTTGCGGATCGTCGTGCGGATGACGGTCGATTGCAGGCGGGCGAGCGCGCCCTTCAGAAGCTTGTAGTCGCGTGCGCCAGTCTGCCGACCGATGGACGTCAGGAGCTGATAGGGCGTGAAGCGCAGGAAGCGCGAGGTCTTGAAGCCCAGGTCTTCGGCCTCGACGATCTGACTGGCCGCCCAGATCAGCACGTCGGCGTCCCAGATGGTCGCCATACCGTGCTCGGGGACGGCATAGACCTCGACGCGAACGTCGCCGGTCTCGTAGAGGATCGGCGCGGTGCGCCTGGTCTTGGCGAGTGAGAAGAACGGCCGCTCCATCAGGTCGCGCTGGTCGCGAGGGCTGGCGTCGCCGGTGGCAACGACGAACGCATCGAGCTTGCTCCGTTCGCTGGCGGTCATGAGGCGGCGCGACGACATCGGAGATTCGCCTCAGCGCTGCGCGTGGCCGGCGGCGCGGGCCTCGACGTAGCGGGGATCCGACGTCGAGCTGCAGGCGGCGTTGTCCGCCCAGGCCTCAAGATCACCGATGGCGTAGACGACGCGGCCGCCGAGCTTGCGAAAGGTCGGGCCGGTGCCGTGGCAGCGATACTTTTCCAGCGTGCGGGCCGAGATGCCGAGAAGGCGTGCCGCCTCGTGAGTGCGGACGTAGTTGGTTGAGAGCTGCGCGGGCTTGGTGAGCATGGGGAGCCTCCGTGTCGGTCGAGGGCGCCGCGTCCGAAGCGCGGCAGATCGGGGCCACGGTGGCGGAGGGATCAGGCGTTGGGGGTGGACGAAGATTTTCGCGGGGGCGTGTCCCCCTTCGCGGAGAAGTTTGGGCGCGGCCCTCCCGGATCGGGATCGGGCGTCGACGATAATGGAGGAGGTGAGTGAGTCAGCCGCCGCGCAGGAGCTTGAGATAGCCGCGGTTCACGAGGGCGATCGAGTCGTGGATCAGCCGGTTCGCGGCGCGCCGAGCATGGGAGTCCTTCCACTCGACGGAAGGAAGACGGGCCTGGGCGGAATGCAGGATGAGGTCAGCGACATCCCGAGGGCCGCCGCCTGTGTTGTGAACGTCGAAGGCATGGAGCAGCTCAACGAGTCGGCGCTTTCGTTGTGCTGTCAGGCGCAGCGCCTGGGGAAGCAGGCCGACGGTCTGACCTTCCAAGCGCCGTAGGAAGCGCGATGCGACCGCGAGCCGGAGATCGGAGGAGGCCGGGTCCGCGGGCACAAGGATCATGGGTCGCTGAGCGGCGTCCTCGTTGCGTAACCGGATGTGCAGTTCGCCGGAGCTATCGACAATGACGACTTCGCGGCCCTCGTCGTCGGCGCAGTCGGCGACGATGGAGCCGAGTTGCGACGGGTGGAGCGGTTTCGGCTGGAAACCGCTGGGCGCGGCATCGAGAATCAAGGTGCCGGGCGAGAGCTCCGGCAGCCACATGACGGGCTCGAGTCCAACCGGCGACGCGGGGTCATGCGCGAAAGCGCAACCCCCATCGCCGAGCGAGACTGACGCGGGCAGTCTCGACGTCGACGGCAGCGCGCGCAATCCGGCGCTCGGTGCGGATGAAGTCGCGGCGGTAGTCAGGGTTGCGGCGTAGAAATTCGGCGGCGAAACCGGGACGTTCGAGGCGGTTCAGGCGATCAATCGTCTCCGGCGAGCGCCAATCCTCAATGGGCATGGCGTTTCCTCTCGTTTTGTCCTCTCTCAAGGAGGGTCGCCACGATCCGGAAAATTTGCTCGCTAAAGTAGTCCCTAAGGTTGCATCACGCTTGACTGCAAGTCGTGACAGCCGGGCCGTCTGCTCACTGCATGCGTGGCTCAAGCAGGTGCCGAAATCCCGCTTCGGTCATCCAGTGGGCGCGTGCCAGATGGCTCTCATGGACCGTTTTGGCACGGGTTAGGTCTTGGGCCGGATCGAGGCCGAAGATCACCTGCACGACCTCGCGCCAGTCGGCGCCTTCCTCTTCGGCCATCAGCAACCGCAAATAGACTGCGAGATGCTGCTCGTCATAGGCATTGACTCGGTCGGTGTGCGGCGGCCGGTCCTCAAACGTCGTTTGAGTCATTGCGATCTACCCCCCAAGAGATCAATGCAATGTGTTAGGCATTCATTTACCGCGAATTTTAGCAAGTTTTGTGTCGTGAATACTTACGCCGCGATGCGTGGGGCGCATCACGTTGCTCTCGGAAATGGCAAACTGAGGCCTCGGCAGCGTCGATGAATAGTACTGCCATGTACGAATCGGAACGATCATTCCTGGAACGATAGTTCCTATATCGGCTCCATCGTCGCCATGGATCTCAAGGAGGTCATGGCGATCAATCTGCGTCGGTTGCGTCATGCGAAAGGGATGACGCAAGAGGAGTTGGCCGAAAGGGCCGGGTTGAGCGCCCGGTACCTCGGAGGGATCGAACGCGCCGACGTCTCGGCGAGTGTGACCGTGCTCGGCCGGATCGCGGAGGCGCTTGAGATTGACGCGACCGAACTGGTGCATGCCGCGCCCTCGAAGAGTGGAAAAGAGCGGCGACAGAACCTCTGACCCCGCAATAACGGCGGTTCAGGTCTCGCGGCGGAAGAATTCGGCAGGGTCCGACTCAAGGACCTCGGCGAGCTTCTCCAGCATGTCGACGGTCGCGGAATGCTGCTCTCGTTCGAGCATCCCGACGTAGTTGCGATTGATGCCCGCACGATCGGCAAGCTCCTCCTGTGACATGCTTTTGGCATGTCTCAGTCTTCGCAGATTCGTGGCGACGATCTCCCGCAAGCTCATGCGGTGAGATCGCCGTGCCACCTAATATACTGCCACCTAGTAAACTAGGTATTCCGTCTATTCAAGGTTGGCGGGCGTCCCTCCGAGCAGAAGGCGATGCCCCGCCCGGACCGACCGGGCGGGGCATTGAAAGCGGGATCAGTCGCTCCGGCGGCCGTTGGGGCGGGACCAGATCAGGCTGTAGCCCTCGCCCTCTTCGTCGTCGAAGAGGTTGGCGAAGATCGGGGCGGTGAAGCTCGGATCGTCGAGCTTGAGGCCCAGATAGTCGCGGCCCTCGTTGGAGCGCTTGGACCAGGCGGCGCCGATTTCCACCCGACCGACATAGACGCGGTGGCTGGGGCTGTTGTCGCCAGTGCGGGCGGCTTCGGGAACGATCCGGACGTTTTTGGCTTGGACCGAGAGGGTGACGATTTCGCCGGTGAACTCGTTCGTGCCGGTCTTCTTGAAGGTGCCGATGGTGGCCATGGTAGTTCTCCTTGATCTCTGTTTCGAGCCCGCACCATTGCGGCCTCGATGGCGATCGGTTGGCCGGAGGCGATCGACGGCGCACCCCGAAAGGGGCTCGACAGCAAAGGAGGGCTTTCTTGTTGCGCGAGGAATGACGGCGCAGCCGGCAGGGGAAGAAAGTTTGACGCCGCTGTTGCGCCATGGGCGATCGAGGCTTCAGCCATCCTTCGGCTAGATCAGCCCATTGAAGAGGCCGTTTGGTGCTCTCGATCTACAGAGATGACATCAAGGAGAACGTGGCGACCGTCGCTCTGGAAACGAGCCGACGCGGGTCTTCGGCGGATAAGGCCCTTCTCCATCCGGGCGACGCTCGGTCGTTCGAAACCAACGCTCTGCGCGAGCCCAGTTTAGCGAATCGCAATGTCAGCCGCGTGGACGTAGCGCGAATATGCTTGGTCGAAGTGCGCCTGTGAGGGCGCTGCCGGTGCCATCGCGGTGACAATCCACACGTACCGTCAGACCCTGCCATCGCCGACGACGAGAATGGGCGCGGCCGAGGCTAGATTCGCGTCCCGCCCTGGCCGCCGGTCGTATCAGGTCCGCGCCATGCCTTGTCCGGCCAGTCCGGGCGTAGCCATTCCCGTGAACCGCAAGAACGCCGTGATGCCGACGGCGATCGCACCGATCACCGCGAAGATCGTCTGCCAGGTAGGAGAGGGCATCGCCATATGCGCGATCCCATAGGTTGCGCTGTATCCGGCGACGACAGCGGGTGCGACGAAAAGCAGGATGATCAGGAGCCGCAGCCAGGTCCATGGCACAAAGCTCAGCGCGAACTGGCCAATACCGAATGTCGCCCCGCCGGCGACCAGGCCGACGAGTATACCTCCCAGCACGCCGGAGCCGGTGTGGAAGGCCCAGACGCCGAGCGTCAAAGCCACAAAGAACGGCAAGGCAAACACAGCAAGGGTAAAGAGCAGCCAGCAGATAAAGCAGATGCCGGCGATGACGAGCAGTGGTCCAAAGATGATCATGGCGGTGTTCTCCGAAAGATAAAGGTCTGACGGTCGCGCCTTCCACCACCACCACGGCGCGATCTCGAATATAGCCGAAAATGGGCAGGAACGGGAGCGGAATTCCCGTGGGAGTTCCGCCGCCCGGCGACATCAAGGGTCAGCCTCTCATCGCTGGAAGGGGTCGAATTCGTGGACGATTGCGGCAGGGTCGCCGTCATATTCAGTGGCGGGCATTGCGCCATATCCGCCCGTTCCGGCTCGGAAAATGACGACGCAGACCATGAGGGTTCGAGCGAGGTTCCAGCCGTTGGCGAATGCGAGGGACTGAGACATTGATCTGGCTCCTGTGCTGAGGCGGGGACCATCCCCGCGCGACAGGCGCCCGATGTGTTCGGCCAGGGGCCGCAATCACCGCGTAGGCGAAGACGAAGCGGCGGCACGCATGGCGTAAGCCGACCCCTTGCGGGTTGATGGCGTCAGGCCCGTGGTCGGACCAAGGATCAGCGCTTCGAGACGTGGGGTGGTCCTTGCGGACAGGAGTCAGGCGGCGTTCCGTCCCTCACCGACGTGTGGGACCGCGGTGGCGTCGCGTGTTGAACGCCCGTGAACAATCGAACACGGCGAGGCGGCGCTTACGCGCCGCCGAACTTCCAGACCGGGATGCCGAGCTTCTTGGCCTTGTCGGCGAGGTTGTCCTGGATGCCGGTTCCGGGGAAGTGCATCACCCCGATCGGCAGCGTCTCCACCATCGCATCGTTGCGCTTGAACGGCGCAGCCTTGGCGTGCTTCGTCCAGTCGGGCTTAAAAGCGATCTGTGGGACCTTGCGGTTGTCGGCCCATTTGGCGGCGATCAGTTCGGCGCCCTTGGGCGATCCGCCGTGGAGCAGCACCATGTCGGGGTGCTTGGTGTGGACCTGATCGAGCTTGGCCCAGATCAGCCGGTGATCGTTGAAATCGAGGCCGCCGGTGAGCGCCACCTTTGGGCCTGCGGGCAGGAGCACTTGGTTGTCGGCACGCTTCTTCGCCGCCAGGAAATCGCGGCTGTCGATGATTGCGGAGGTCAGGTTGCGATGGTTGACCTTCGAACCGTTGCGCGGCCGCCAGGTTGTATGGGTGTGCTGCTCGAAGTGGTCGGCAGCCTGGTCGCGCATCAGCTCGAAGGCGTTGCGGCGTTCGATCAGCGTCTGGCCTTCCGCCGTCAGGCGCTCCAGTTCGACGGACTTAACCTCGCTGCCATCCTGTTCCCGCTGCGAGCATTGCTGCGCCAGCTCGTTGTCGTCGAGTTCGCGTTCGATCCGGTCGACGGCGCGGTGGAAGACGTTCACCGTCGACCAGAGCAGGTCTTCGAGGTCGGGCTCGAGGCGAGTGTCAGACAGCGCCACCGCCAGGGCGTCGAAGATATCGGAGATGCTGCCCGCGAGGATATTCGCTTCGGGGAGCGGCCGAGGATCGGGCTCGTCGTGGAAGGGACGGTAGCCGTAGAGCTGGAGTTCGTGGAGGACATGGTCGGTCGGGGATGAGCTGTGGTGTGGCTCGAAATCGTCGTCGCGGTCGGTGGTCATCGCAGGCTTCCTTGTCGGATCGACCGCGCCCATCGCGGCCTTCATGGCGACGAAGGCGGCGGGCGGTCCGGACCTGCACCCGCAGCGCAGCGAGGGCCGAAGCCTCGGCGGAGGATGGCGAAGGCGGGCGATTTTGCCTCGCGATGGAAAGGCCCGAAGGGCCGCCGGAAAATCGTTGGCCGCAGCCATTGTCGGTCCGGGCCGTTTGCCGCCCGATCGCCCTCTCAGAAGGCCGTGGGGTCGGTCCTCTCCGACATCAGGGGAAGCATGACCGCCGGCTGTCCTGCGACGGCGCTGCCGCGCCGCCCATCACCCGTTCCGGCTATGCCGCCAGCGCCATGAAGCGGGCGACGTCCTGCGCTGCGATCTGCACCCGGCTTGCGGCCCGAAGGGCATCGATCCCGAGCAATCGGATGTCCTCGTTGAAATCGCCGAGCCGTGGCGAGATCACGATCGCCTCGATCCCGGCCTCCTGCGCCCGGTCGATCAACGTCGTCATCGCACCGTTTCCGGCGGGATCGTCGTCGCGGGCGATATAGAGCCGGCGAAGCGTGTCCGGGAACAGGACTGCGGAGAGATGCGCGGCCGAGAGCGCAGCGACCATCGGCATGGTCGGCAAGACGCATCGGAGCGACAGCATCGTCTCGATGCCTTCGCCAGCCGCCATGACTTCACCCGCCACGCCAAAGCGAACGGCGTGACCGAGAAGGTCGCCCATCGCCCGTCGCGGTGTGTCGATCGGCGCCTTGCCGAGCGTCGCGTCGCTGAAGCCGCTGGGATCGAGCCATGTGCGATGCGCCCCGGACTGATGTCCTGCTAGGTCGGTGACGGAAGCGATCATCGCCGGCCAAGTCTCGGTCGGGCTGTCGTTGTCGGGTCGATAGTAGCAACGCGGATGGAAGCGGAGGCTTCCGGTTCCGTGCAAGGCAGTAATGCCGCGATTGCGGAGATACGTTTCTACGAGAGTCCGGGAAATCAGCTGCGACATGCCGAACAGCCGCCGTGACGCCTCCGGCGATCCGGTCGGGGCACTGGGCCTGCGTGCTCGTGATTGATCGGGCTCCGGCTCAGGATGCGGGAGGCTAAGGAAGGATCGCGCCTCGTCGGCGACGTCTTTAAAATCGACCAGACCACAGCTTTCGCGGATGACGTCGAGCAGGTCGCCATGCTCGCCGGTGGCTGCGTCGGTCCATTTGCCCGCCGGCCCTTTCGCCGTGTCCTTGAGACGCACGAACATCGAACGGCCAGCGACGTTACGGGCGTCGCCAACAAGCCAATAGCCGCCTTCACGACGACCGGCGGAGAGGTAATGGCGGCACACGGCCTCGGCCTGCCGGCCGAGGCGTTGTGCGAGATCATGCGCGGTGTTGCTCATGACGGTCCTCGAAAAGAAAAGGCCCGCCACCCGGGGTCCCCACGAAGCCTGCGTCGTGGGGTGGTCCGAGCCGGCGGGCCTCAGTGCAGTCGGCAGCTACTCAGCTGCGATCATGTCCGCGCCGGCATCGTCATTCTGCGCGGCCGGCTCGTCGTCGTCCTCCGGCAGTTTTTCGCTGGACTGCTCTGCGGTTTCCTCGATCGCAGATTCCGGCGCTGGTCCAGCCTCAACTGCGCGGCCCGGCGTCCGGAGCGGCTCGGGCAGCCAGCCGGTGTCGGCCAGGAGCGTCTCCGCCTCGGCCGCCATATCGCCCTTCTTCAGATGCTCGATCCGATCGGCGGCGCGCTGCCCCTTCGCCTGCGAAACCGCCTGAAGGATGCGAGCCTTCGTCACCCGGCCGAGGAAGTTGTCCACGGTCGGCTTCCACCCGGCTGCCGTCATGTCGAGGTCGACCGCCTGCGCTAGTCGGTCGGCGTGAGCGGCGGCACGGGGCCGCCGGTTCCAGGGATCGTACACCGCGTTGACCGAGAGGCTGACGATGTGGGCGAACAGGGCCGCCTGGCTGTCGCGGTCCCATTCCTGCAGCGCGTCCCACAGATCTGCCGATTCCTTGGGAAGTGCCTTTGCCCAGCTCTCGTGCCGCACGCGGATCGCCTCGGCCGATGTGCTGTCGTTCAGCCCCGGCGCCTGCGTCCCGAAGTTGACGCTCTTCAGATCGAGTTCGAGGCAGCTATCCGAGCCGTAGTGGTAGAAGGTCTTCAACGTCAGGACGTGCAGGGCCGCCACGAAGGCGACGTCCGGTCGCTCGCCGAGCGCGTTGCGCAGGCCAAGCGTCCGGTGCGAGGTCAGCTCGGTCATCAGGCGGTCGGAGATGGGCGAGAGACCTTCGTCCTCCTCCGGCTCGGCTTCGAGCTCCGCCGTCACGGCGGCCTCGTCGCCCTCGTAGCTGGCGGCCATGGCGCGTTCGTCCTCGCCGTCCGCGTGCAGCTCGGACGCGGGTTCGGCCGGCAACTCGTCTTCCGGCCGGACATAGCCGCGCTCGACGCGAAGCTGGCCGGCGGCGCCGATGCTGACGAAAGCGCCGGCGCGCGCGATCTCGGTAGCGTCGAACACGACGGGTCGGTTGTCGAAGCCCTCGATCAGCGTCTCCAGTTCCGACAGGCGCTCATCCACTTCATCCGGAAGCTCGTCGGCGTCCTGGTATTCCTCGGACAGCCGGTCAAACTCGGCCTGGAGCGCGTCACGGCTCGCTTCCTCCTCCGCCGACAGCGGCACGGCCTCGCCACGAAGCTGGCGCAGACCGAAGGCATGGCCGTAAGCGAAGTCGGGCGCGACCTCGATCCACTTCCAGCCTTCGGCGGCGATCGCGTCGGCGTTTGCTTTCAGCTTATTGGCTACCATCTGGTCGACCAGCGGGACATCCTGCAGCCAGCCGCCATCGTCGCCCTGGAACAGGTCGCGCAGCACCGTGCCGCCCGCCGCCACATAGGCGTCGAGGCCGATGAACTGCGCCCGCTTGTCGGAGGCGCGGACCGCGCCCTCGGTCAGCATGCGGCGGATGACATAGGGCTGCTTGTCGTAGGAGGCCTTCAGCCGCTCGAAGACCTGCTCCTGGCGCTCATGATCCCCCGAGACGGTGAAGGCCATGAGCTGGTCGAGCGTCATGCCGTCCTCGGCATAGACGTCGAGCAACGCCGACGAGACCGACGCCAGCTTCAGGCGCTGCTTCACCACGTTGACCGAGACGAAGAAGGCGGCAGCAATCTCCTCCTCGGACTGGCCTTTCTCGCGCAGCGCCAGGAAGGCGCGGAACTGGTCGAGCGGGTGCAACGGTGCGCGCTGGACGTTCTCGGCGAGCGAGTCCTCCTCGGCGATGCCGCTGTCGCGGACGATGCACGGCACCGGCGCGGTCTTGGCGAGACGCTTCTGCTTCACCAGCAGCTCCAGCGCCCGGTATCGCCGGCCACCGGCCGGGATCTCGAACATGCCGGTCTCGACGCCGGCCTGGTCGACGACAGCGCGCACGCTGAGGCCCTGCAAGAGACCGCGGCGGGCGATATCGTCGGCCAGTTCCTCGATCGAGACGCCAGCCTTCACGCGCCGGACGTTCGACTGGGAGAGCAAGAGCTTGTTGAAGGGGATGTCGCGCGAGGGCGAAAGGGTGATCTTCTGAACAGGGGTGGCCATCGGGTTGTACTCCGCGACGAGCGCCGAAAGCCTCTCTCTCGGCATCAACTCGTCACGAAGCGCAGCGCCGCCCTCTCACTCTGGAGGGCAGCGCCGCGGAACCGACGACTTCCAATTAGCGCACCTTCGACTCCCAATTAGCCGGCATCGACTGAAAGCCGGAGACACGCCTTTCCGCATCTCCGGCTTTCCGGGGCTCAGGCCGCCCGGTCGAGCAGCTTCTTCGCCCGCGCCTCCAGGTCGAGCCGCGCGTCCTGCTGAGTCTTATCCCGCGCGACCGCGGTGATGCCCTGCACGAAGTCGAAGACGCTCTCGGGCTTGCGGCCTTCCTCGGCCAAGACGGTCTCGATGATCTTTGCCGTCTCGGCCTTGGAGAAGCCGCGCTTGCGCAGGAAGTCGCTGCGGTCCTCGTCGGTGCGGGCGACGATCTTTTCCCGAGCCGCTCTGATGCCATTGACGAACGGGAGCGGCGAGGAATTGGCGAAGCGGGTGAGCGCCGGCGCCGCCTCATGCGCAAAGCGGGAAGCGGCGTATTTCGAGTGGCGGATGGTGATTTCCTCGAAATCCTCGACGCCCCAGAGGTTACGGTTCTGGCAGACGGCGCGGAGATAGAAGCTCGCCATGCCGAGCGTCTTCGCGCCGACCTCGGAATTCCAGCAATAGAAGCCGCGGAAGTAGAGGTCGGGCGAGCCGTCGGGCAGCCGTCCGGCCTCGATCGGGTTCAGATCGTCGACCAGGAAGAGGAAGACGTCGCGATCGGACGCGTAGAGCGTCGTGGTGTCTTGGGTGATGTCGACGCGCGGGTTGTAGATGCCGGTCGACCAGTCGAGGACGCCCGGCACCTTCCAGCGCGTGTCGCCCGTGCCGTTGCCGGCGATGCGCTGCACGGCCGAGACCAGCTCATGATCGAAGATGCGGCCATAGTCGGGCCCGGTGACGGCGCGCAGCTCGACGCGTCCGTCTTCGATCTCGAGTGTCTTCACCTGCTCAGCCCGATGGGAAGTTAGCCCGTATTGCAGGTTGATCCCGGCGAGTGGCGCCGGAAGCTGGCGGAGGTAGGCCGCCGGCGCGCCGACCAGGCCGGCGAGCTGGCCGAAGCTCCAATGGGTGGGCGCGATCGGCGCATCCGAGCCGGGCAGCACCAGCGCCAGGCGCTCGGCATCGTCGCGGCTGGCATCTACCCGGATCGCCGCGCTCTCGACGGTTCGGGTGCGGCTCCGCTCGGTCCGGCCACGAACGGCGGCATAGAGGTCCGACAGCGACAGGTAGCGCTCGTCCGCTGGTCGCGAGAACCATTCCGACGATACCCGGCCGACCCGCTCGCCGCGGCTCACATCCACCTTGAAGCCGCCTGCGCGGTCGCGAGCAGTGTCCAGAATCTCCACATGGGTCATGGCTAGTCTCCGTGACGGGCGCCGGAGGCCTCTCCTCCAACCTTCGACCCGTCACGGCGAAGCCGGTCCGTCCTCTCACTCTAAAAGGGGCGTTGCGGGGATCTCCCCGCAGAAGGGGATGCGTCGGCGACCGCGGCGCCGAACAGGGGGAAGGCTTTCCCCTCCAGTGATCCGTCATCCCATATCGGCGAGTTTCCGGCTTCCAGGTGAGCGGTCAGCCTCAATTTATCGAGTTGCCAGGGGCTCCAGACGATCCATCGCCTCCAGGCGTTCGGGCATGTCGAGCAGCTTGAGCGCGGCGGCAGTCAGCGCTTCAGCGATCGTTGGATAGGTTTCGGCCGAGCTGATCGAAACGCCGTCGCCCGGGAAGGTCACCGTTGCTTGGAAGCCATTGCCTTTGGGCGTGGCGGAGAGGGTGATCGTCGGCATGTGGGGCCTCCACCTATCTCGTTCCTCGGCGCCAGACTTGGCGAAGGAGGCCCGCAACCTTAGCGCAATCCTCGGATCTGAGACAGCGTTGGCCAAGCTGCCCAGGCCCCCGGGTGCGGCTGGTCCCCGCGACTCTCCAATTTCCGGAGCCTTCGGTGTCGCGGACATCAGGTTGCAGATTGTCAGAAAACCGCTCATGTTTCTAACAGAAGAAGGGCCATGTCACGTCTGAGCGAACAGATTCTGGCGTATGCGGAGAGGCAGTCCGAAGGGGCGCCCATATCTGCTAAGAGCTTGCTCCACCTCGGCAATCGCGCCGCAGTGGACCAGGCTTTGTCGCGTCTGGCCGAGCGCGGGCAGCTCATCCGCGCCGGGCGCGGCGTCTACCTCCGTCCGATCACGTCCCGGTTCGGAACGCGAGCGCCTTCCGTCGAACAGGCTGTGGAGGCACTCGCCGCCCAGCGGGGCGAGGTCATTGTCTCGAATGGAGCGGCGGCGGCCAACGCCCTTGGCCTGACGACGCAGGTGCCGGTTCGGTCGGTCTATCTGACTTCGGGGCGCAGTCGGAAGATGAGCCTCGGCAAGCAGGTCGTGGAACTGCGCCACGCGCCACGCTGGCAGTTGACCTTGGGGAGCCGGCCGGCGGGGGAAGCGGTGCGCGCACTTGCGTGGCTCGGCCCCGACAACGCCGAAGAGGCGCTGAAGGCCTTGAAGCGGAAGATGCCGCCAGGCGTCTTCGGCGAGCTAGTGGCCGCCGCGCCGCAGCTTCCGACGTGGCTCGCGCGGAGCGTAGGGAAGGCCGCCTATGGCTGACGCCTTTCTCTCCCTGCCGGTCGAGGACCGCCGTGAGGTCCTGCGCGTCACCGCCGATCGATCCGGCCGCCCGGCGTACCTTTTGAATGCGATTAGATCGTGAGCGCGACGTTTGCGGGCGCGGCGCGCCGGACGAACATATAGGCGACGGCCTCGAGGTGGAGAAAGTACCGCAGCCGGACGATCAGCAGCGCTGAGAAATCGATGTCCCGCTCGCCGTTGACCAGGCTCTGCATCGAGATGACGTCCTCGTGGCTCGGCCGGACCGGAAAGCTGGGGTGGGAGTGCCACTCGCCCAGATAGTTGAAGCGTTTGAAATCGGAGCCGGTCTTTCGAAAGAAGATGTCGAGCGCTTGCGCATGATGGTCGGGACTGCGGACGAAATGCGCAGCCGTCCCGGTCGTTTCGTCGACCGAGAAGTCGACGATGCGGAAATGATCGGGTGCGACTTGCTCTCCCATGAGGATGCCGCCGATCTCACGCCGACCGGCCCCTCGCAGGCATTTGCGAAGCTGCGCCCGCTGGTCATTCGGAAGGCTGATCGTGACCATCGAACGCCGAGGGCAAGAGTTCGCGCAAGAGCGCAAGGCTGTCTGCGACAGAAGCGGGGTCCTGTTCGGCTTTCCAGGGGGCCGAGCCGGCGAGTTCGATAGGCCATGTCTCAAACGGCTGGGAGAAAATCCAGGCCTTGCGCAAGCCGATCGCATAGGCGGGCGCCGGAAACGCACTGTCCTCCGGCAGGGTGAGCACATCGGTCGCCAGACGCGCGAGGTGACCTGCGATGATGGAAACTTCGGCGTCGTCAGCGACAAGCGGTCCGGCGCTCCCGGCTGCCGCTTCATAGGGGGCCGCCAAGCCGGCGAGCGGGGCGGGGACGCCATGCGCATTGCACCAGGCGTTGATCTGGTTGCGGGCGGCCTGGGGCTCCGGCTCATGGCCCGATCGAACACGCGCCACGAGGCCGCCGATGCCCCCGGCGAACACCTCGCCCCAGACGAGTGGCTTCAGGCTTTCCTTCGCGACCGCGGCGCAGAAGTTGAAGCAATGGGCGTCGGCGGTGGCGTCGATTATGAGGTCGCAGGCGCGCAACGCCGACATCACCGAGTCCGTGGAATCGGCGCTTTCCTGGCCGCCCAGCGCGACACGCCGCACCGTGACGTCGATCGTACCGGCAATCTCGATGAGGCGGCTGCGGACCGCGTCGGCCTTGTGCACGCCGGCCGCGGCGGCGCCGAGTTCGTTGCGCACCAGATTCTCGGCGAAGAAGACGTCATCGTCGACCAGCGTGAACGTCCGCACGCCGGCGCGCGCCAGCATCGCGGCGAGCTTGGAGCCAAGCGAGCCGCATCCGACGATGCCGACGCTTTTTCCGGCGAGGACAGCGTAGTCGTCCGGGAGCCGGCCACCGGTTATGACCTTCAGTAGTCGCGAGCGACCGAAGACGCGCTTCTGGCCGGCGTCATAGGCATAGAAATGTGCGGTCCCGGTCGCGGACGCCAGCACCAAGTCCATTTCTCCGCTGGCGGCGAGCGCAGCCTCGCGAAGCGCTCCGAGGCCAAGCGCGCCGAGCAGGTCGGCGATACCGGTTTGCGTGGCCGCGGGCATCGCCGTCCCTTCGGGCAGCCGAATGGCCTGGCCGCGCTTCGTCGTTTCCCGAATCCCGGCCGGCCATGCACGGCCATCGGTGACGCCGTCGATCTCTGCGATCGTCACCGTGAAGGTATCGGCGTAATATTTCTCCGCAATGCCGATCTCGACCGACTGACCGGGAGCGATCGCCTTCAGGCGCTCTTCCATTTGCCGCGTCAGCAGGAACCGGAAATAGGAGCCGCGCACGCTTTGGCCGAGCGAAACGGCGTGCGCCGAGGGCAGTTCGGGACCATCGACATCGCGTTCACCGGCGATCAGACGATGCGCGCTCTCGATCATCATCGCCCCGGTGATCGACGTCTCCCAATTGTCGGCGCGATATTCCAGGCAGAGATTTCCGCCCGCCCCATATTGGTGGTTCGACAGGCGACTGCCGTCTCTGGGAAGCACGATGGGTGGGGAATTGGGGTGGAATTCGGCATAGGTCATCGTCAGCGGAACGCTGTCGCCGTCATGCTCGATCTCGAAATCGACCGCGAGCGCAGCGCTGTTCGAGAGATGCCAGCGGACGCCCTTGAGCCAGGCGACTCGCTCCGCGAGGTCAGCGACGCCCTGACGTTCGGTTCGCGCGCGAGTCGGATTTTCGAGCCACCAGATCATTCCGCGCCGCCGAACCCCTGCGGCTTGGTTGGCACCCGGCTCCTGTCCGGAAAGGAAAGACCTCCGGCTACGGGCGCCACCGAAGCGGTTTTGAGCAGCGGGGATCGCGCCGGCGGCGGACGGCGGCGGGCCGCGCGGTCGGCCAGCGATCCGCCAACGCCGCGTCCGACCGTCTCGGTGATCACTCTCCTGTCGCTCGACCGGGCTGCCTCGGCGAATTCCGTCCTGGCCTTTTGGAGCCACTCGTAGAACGCGGTCGCCCGCTCGGGATGCTCGGCCCATTTGTCGGCGAAGTTTTCGAGCGGGTCGGTCGGATTCGGGATCCAGTAGCGGTTGTTGTGCCACAGGATATGCTGGTCCATGCTCGCGAGAATCACCGCGAGCGCTTCGCCGATCGTCTCTTCGCCGTCATAGGCGTGGGCCGCAAGGGTGGTGATGATGACCGAGATCGGCCGTTCGTCGCCGCCATGCTCGAAGGTATGGTCGCGGTGACGCTTCAGGATCATGATAGCGGCCTGAAGCGGCGTTCGGACCTTATAGTCCGGGATATCCTCGACGCTCGCCCTCATGCTCTCGGCGAGCACGCGCTTGCGCCGTTCGAACGCGGTTGCCATCCGGCTCTTGAACCACTCGCAGTAGCCCTTGGGGTTCGAGCGCGGCCAATCATCGGTAACGGTGGTGTAGGTCGGCCCCTCCTTGTCGGTGATGGCAATGGCGGTGAGTGTCCAACGCGCGTCATAGCCGCGGGATTCCAGGAGGAGGCGGGCGGCTTGCCCGTTCGGAAGCGCGGGCACGATATCCATATGGAATTGGGCGCCATCGGCATAGTCGAGCACCCAGCAACGGCGACCCTCGCGAAGCGGCTTGTTCATGTTCTGCGCGCGCCGATAGGCCTCGATCTCGGCGCCGAGCAGGGTCTTGAGCTGCTGTTGCGTCAGCGAGGTCTTGCCCAGCTTCTGAAGCTCGCAGACGGAATCGACGTCATATTCCTCGGCGTCGTTCAAGGGCCGGATCGTCGTGCCGAGGCGAAAAGACCCCTGGACGTAGACCTTGGGTCCGTACTGTCGGACGGTCGAGGCGTCGCGGTGCAGCCAGTCGCCCAGTGACTTGTAGCTCCGGTCGGCCTGCTCATACCGGCTTGGCGGCACGCTCAGTTCTTCGGCAAGATCCTCGAGGAATTCCTCGCTCTCGCGGGTGCGCGTCTGCTTTTCCACCATAGGCCTCCAAGGTGAAGCCCACGGTCCGCGTGTGGATGGTCGAACTGCGCGGTTGAGCTTTGAGGATAAAACGTGAACACTATAGCGAATCGGGGCGAAACACCATCATGGCAAAAACGCAAATCCCACAGAAAATTCAGGTCGCCCTTTGGACCAAGGCAGCCGGGCGCTGCGAATACCGCGGGTGCAACGAGGAACTTGTCGGCGACCTGATCGCCGGCCGTGAGGACGGGAAGTTCGGCTTCATCGCGCACATTGTCGCCGACAGTGCCGACGGCCCGCGCGGCGATCCAGTTCGCTCGCCCGCGCTCGCCAAAGACCTGAGCAATCTTATGCTGCTCTGTGCGAAGCACCATAAGGGCGTAGACGTCGATTATCTCGCCGATCATCCCGAGGCCGTCCTGCTTGAAATGAAGGCGGAGCACGAGGACCGGATCGCCATCGTGACGGGAATGGCGCAGGAGCGTGCCGCACACGTCCTCCGGTTCGCGGCGGATATCGGACAGCGCGATGCGCTAGTATCAACGCGATCGATCTTCATGGCGATGCCGCCCGACAGGCACCCTGCCGAGGGCCGAACGATCGATATCGAGTTGGTCGGATGTGACTATGCCGATCATGAAGCGAATTACTGGTCCGTCCAGCAGGAGAATCTGCGCCGCGTGTTCGCGCGCAAGGTGAAAGAGCGCATCGAGCAAAAGGAGATAAAGCAGCTCAGCGTGTTCGCGCTGGCGCCGCAACCGCTGCTCATCGAGCTTGGGCATCTGCTGGGGGATATCGTCCCGGTCACGGTTCATCAGCGATATCGCGAGCCGCCAACATGGCGCTGGCAAGCTGACCAGCCCGCGATCACCTTTCGGGCCGGCGACTATTTCGGGTCACCGAAGGCGGCGGTCGCGCTGAAGCTCGCGCTTAGCGCAACCGTTACAGACGAGCGGATTCGCGCGGTGCTCGGCGACGATGTCGCCATCTGGTCGCTGACGGCCGAAAATCCGCACAACGACATCATGCGCCGTCCGGACGACCTGGTGGAATTCAAGCGCCAGCTTCGACGTCTGCTCGATCGCATCAAGGCCTTTCACGGCGAGGATGCCGTCATCAACGTGTTTCCCGCGTTGCCGAATTCAGCGGCGGTCGAGGTCGGGCGCGTGCGGATGCCGAAGGCCGATTTGCCCATGCAGATCTATGACCAGAATCGGACCGTCGGCGGCTTCATTCCGACCTTGAAAATCACGAGCTGACGGCGACGCGATGCTCCGGTGATCTGTTGCTGGAAACCGCGCCGGCCGGACGGGGCCCGCACAGCGTAATGTGCCCTGCTCGGGGCACGACCAACGGGACGTTCCTTATTCGTTCTTCAGCGCGAACCCGCCCCTTGAAAAAACCGGCCAATGGCCGTACATTGGCGGTGGAGGTTACCATGCCGAACGCAGCATCTAAAACGACTGGCACGCGCACGCGAGCGGAGCGTCTGGAGACGCGTGTCACCGCCGAGCAAAAAAACCTGATTGAACGGGCCGCTGCTTTGCAAGGGCGGAGCGTGACCGATTTCGTTCTGAGCAGCGTCCAGGACGCGGCGCGGCGGGCCATTGAGGAACATAGCCAGCTCGCGCTTTCTGTCCGCGACAGCGAGGCCTTCGTGGATGCTTTAATCAATCCCCGGCCGGTCAATGACCGTCTGCGGGATACGGTACGCCGCTATCGCGAGCGTGCCGGCGTCTAGGGCGTGTCGTCAGGAAGCGACGAGAAGCTGCGCGTCGAGGCGCTGACCTCCGACCACGATCGGGCCAGGTTCGAGAGTGGCGTCGATGCCCTTGATCGATATCTTCGGACCCAAGCCGGACAAGACGCCCGAAAAAACTTGGCTGCGCCGTTTGTCCTGCTCCTGCCGGACGGGACTGTCGCCGGCTACTACACGCTGTCATCAACCGGTGTGCATCTTGGCGAGCTTCCAGCGGAAACCGCGCGGAAGCTGCCGCGCTACCCTCTCGTGCCGGCGACACTGCTCGGAAGGCTTGCCGTCGATCGACGCCAACAGGGCAAGGGATATGGCCGGTTCTTGCTAGCGGATGCGCTTTACCGCGCCGCAGGGAGTGAAGTTGCCTCGTTCGCCGTGATCGTCGACGCGAAAGATGAGGGCGCTCGTCGCTTCTATGAGCGGGAGAGTTTCCTCGCATTGCCCGATCAGCCCATGAAACTATTTCGGCCGATGACTGACATCCGGCGGCTCTTCCGGTGATGCATAACCTGACCGAGGAATGCCTTCGCATCCTGAACAAGGGCTTGTTCGAGATCACCGATCCCGGCTCGCTTCATCAGCCGATCCGGAGCTTTTCGATCCGCCGGGACGAAAAGCTGCAACTCATCTTAGAGACTGAAGCCGCCCCCAATGCGACGTCGGCGGCGATCGATCAGCCGCGAGGCACGGCTCGCATGACGACCGAGCGGGCGCTCCTCCGCAGCGTGGGCGGCCTCGAAGGGGAGTTCTTAGGGCTGGCGCCCTATAGCCAGAACCGCCAGACCATCGGCGTGACTGAACAGCCCCTTAAGGAGCTGGCCCAGGTCCATATCGCCAAGACCAACAACCCTTCCGCGGCGCCCGCGGCATACGTCATCGATTGGCTCGAAAACCTACCCTGGAGCCCATACACTTGGCCGGCGGCCTCCGACGTGGTTACCAGAACCATCACCACTCGGAGAATTTCGCTCAACGACGGCATCACTATCGCGAGCGATACCGACCGTTCCAGCACCTCGTGGAACTCCGCCAAGGTGACGGTGGACGGCACAACCTTCTACGTTTGCGCGCTCGACGGAGAAGACCGCCCCGGTGCCATCAAGCCGGGGTGCATCGTCTACGATGGCGCCCCAGACGACGAGTTCCGAAAGAAGGTCCGCACAGGCCTTTCTTTCGCGATGGGCGTGTACTTGGTTGATCTCGGGACAACCCACTACGACGCCGAATGGAACGTCGTGTCCACGCTCGCGCGAAGCGCTTACAGCCTGCGCCGCCATGCCTTCGACATTGAAACCCTGCAGCTCGCGCCGCTTGGCGACCGCTTCCTGAACGAGATCGGCGCCCCGCAGCTGACGAGGGCGATTCAGGCGTTCGTGACAGCGTTCGACGCCCTGGATCTCGCGAACCTGCATTGGGCCTTCTGGCATGCCTGCGCCGCCACCCCGCACATCGCGCCCGCGCACTTTGGGGCGGCGATCGAGGGCCTCCAGACCGCATACACAAAAGCCAACCTCGGAAAAGTACGAGAGGGCTGGGCCACACGAGCCGAATGGAAAGCGCTCAAGGCTGCGCTCGGCGGCATCATCGACGACGCCGAAATCGCCGACGAGGCGAAGGCGGCTTTGAAGGGCAAGCTGCCCCTGTTCAACGGCATCGATCAGCGCGAGCGGCTGAAGGACGTCATGGCTGCCCTGAACCTTGAGCTGGGCGAAGACGAGGAGGCCGCATGGCGCCGGCGGAACAAGGCCGCCCACGGCACCCCGATCCCTCAGGGTCAGGAGGTGGCGGCGATCCGGGACATGAAACTGCTGCGGGGGTTGTTCCAGCGCCTCCTACTGCGGATCACGAACGCGGCGGATCGATACATCGACTACGCCTCGCCCAAACACGAATACCGGCCTTTGCGCCAAGCGCCGCCGACGATCGGCTAGGCGTCGCCGAGCTCGCTGTTGAAGCCGATCTTCGCCACCTGCTGGGTCAGGCTGTGGTCACTGAGCGCGGTGGAAGTAGGCGCTTCCCCTCGGCAGCCCGGCCCAACCGCGGCTGCACGCCCGATGGGGAGCTGCCGTCGTCTTCCCTAATTTTCTCCAATATTCTATAAACTTTCCCGATCACGAGTCGCGGGCAGGCGCATGACCGACGAAATCCTGACGATCCGGGAGGTAGCGGAACTTCTCAAGATCAATGAGAAGACCGCCTACAAGCTCGCTCTGGCGGGCGAAATTCCGGGCTTCAAAGTCGGCGGATCGTGGCGGTTCCAGCGGCAGGAAATCGCAAACTGGATAAAGCGTAAGGTTGAGGAACAGCAGGGGGGCAGCGGGGGCGCATGACGAACGAAGCCGACACCTGCCGAAAATTCGTCGTGCCCAAGCTGCAATCGGCGGGGTGGGATAACGAACCTCATTCTATCGCCGAGCAGCGCACCATCACGGATGGCCGCGTCATTCCCGTGGGCAAGGGCTTCGTCCGCAAGCCGCCCAAGCGGGTCGATTACCTGCTGCGCTACATGCGGGACTTCCCGCTTGCCGTGGTCGAGGCGAAGGCCAGTTACAAATCCGCGACCGATGCCGTGCAGCAGGCCCGCGACTACGCGGAAATCCTCGGCCTTAAATACGCCTACGCCACCAACGGCGCCGAGATCATCGAGATCGACTATTTCAAGGGGACGGAAACGCGCGTCGCCGACTTCCCTACGCCTGACGGTCTTTGGCGGCGCTATCAGGCGGGTAGCGGAATCGACACGCCCGAGCGGGTGGAGCACCTGATCGCTCCCTACAACACGATCGGCGGCAAGCCGCCCCGTTACTACCAGCAAATCGCCATCAACCGGACGGTCGAAGCTATCCTCGCCGGAAAGAAGCGCCTGCTTCTCACGATGGCGACGGGAACAGGCAAAACCATCGTGGCCTTCCAGATTTGCTGGAAGCTGTGGTCGAGCCGCTGGAATACGACCGGAGAGCATCGTAAGCCGCGCATCCTGTTCCTCGCCGACCGCAACATCCTCATCGACGACCCGAAGGACAAGACCTTCACGCCCTTCGGGGACGCGCGCCACAAGATCGAATCCGGCGAGATCGTCAAAAGCCGGGAAATGTATTTCGCCATCTATCAGGCGCTGGCCGAGGACGAGCGCCGCGCCGGGCTTTTCCGGGACTATCCGCCGGACTTCTTCGACCTCATCATTGTCGATGAATGTCACCGGGGAAGCGCGCGGGACGACAGTTCATGGCGCGTCATCCTTGAGCATTTCAAGCCCGCCTATCAACTCGGCATGACGGCCACACCGCTGCGTGAGGACAACCGCGACACCTACCTCTATTTCGGCAATCCCATCTACGAATACAGCCTGCGCCAGGGCATCGATGACGGCTTCCTCGCGCCCTACCGCGTGCATCGCGTCGTCACCCAATGGGACGCGGCAGGCTGGCGGCCGAGCAAGGACGAGGTTGACCGCTTCGGCCGCGCGATCCCCGACGATGAATACCAGACCAAGGACTTCGAGCGATCTATCGCCTTGCGCGCCCGCACGGAGGCCATCGCCCGCCACCTGACCGACTTCCTCAAGAAGACCGACCGTTTCGCCAAGACCATCGTGTTCTGCGTCGATCAGGAACACGCCTCGGAAATGCGGCGGGCGCTGGTCAACCTCAATGCCGACCTTGTGGCGCAGTATCCCAACTATGTGGCGCGCGTCACCGCCGACGAGGGCGCCATCGGGCGCGGCCACCTGTCGAAGTTCCAAGACCTCGAAACCAAAACGCCGGTTATCCTCACGTCGTCGCAGCTTCTGACGACCGGCGTCGATGCGCCGACCTGCAAGAATGTCGTTCTGGCGCGCGTCGTCGGGTCCATGAGCGAGTTCAAGCAGATCATCGGGCGCGGGACGCGCCTGCGCGACGATTACGGCAAGCTGTGGTTCAACATCCTCGACTACACCGGCTCGGCCACCCGCATGTTCGCCGACCCGGACTTCGACGGCGATCCGGCCCGGATCACGGAAGAAGAAGTGAACGACGCCGGGGAAACCACCGCGACGACGGAAATCGTCCCCGAAGGGCAGGAGCCGGAACCCGCCCCACCCGAGGAAGGCGAACCCGGCGTGATCGAACCGCCGACCGGTGAGCCGCGCAAATTCTATTTCGACGGCGGCCAGGTCGAAGTCGTGGCCCATCTGGTCCACGAGCTTGATCCGAACGGCAAGCAGCTTCGCGTCGTCAAATACACTGACTACGCCGCTGAAAGCGTCCGGTCGCTCGCGCCAACCTCCGCGGAGCTTCGCAGGCGTTGGGCCGATGCCGACCAGCGCAGCGAGATTATTGCCGCCCTGGCCGAGCGTGGTATCGACTTCGACGTGCTGGCCGAACAGACGGGCCAGACCGACGCCGACCCCTTCGACCTGCTTTGCCATCTGGCCTTCAACGCGCCGCTTCGCACCCGGCGCGAGCGGGCGCAGCGCCTCAAATCCGAGCGCAAGGACTATTTCGAGAAATTCTCCCCCGAGGCGCGTCAGGTGCTCGACGAGCTTCTGGAAAAGTACGCGGAACACGGCGACGCGCAGTTTGTCCTGCCGGACGTGCTCAAGGTTCCGCCCATCTCAACCCACGGCCAGCCCGCCGAAATCATCAAGCTGTTCGGCGGCCCCGACGAGCTTCGCCGGGCCGTAAACGACCTGCAAGGATTGCTCTATGGCGCGAATTAAAAAGAAGAACGGCACAGACGCCGCACCGATGACGACCTCGCAGATGCTTGGGAGCCTTCTCAAGTCCGCGCGCGACATCATGCGCAAGGACAAGGGGCTGAACGGCGACCTCGACCGTCTGCCGCTGCTCACCTGGATCATGTTCCTGAAATTCCTCGACGACTTGGAACAGCAGCGCGAGGAAGAGACGGCGCTATCCGGCAAGAAATTCAAGGCCGCCATCGAAGCTCCGTATCGCTGGCGCGATTGGGCCGCTGATCCGCAGGGCATCACGGGCGACGAACTGCTTTCCTTCATCAATTCCGACGAAGCCGTGCGCGCGGACGGGACGAAAGGCCCCGGCCTGTTCGCTTACCTGCGTTCGCTCTCAAGCTCCAACGGCGACAACCGCCGCGACGTGATCGCCACCGTGTTTAAGGGCGTCGATAACCGCATGAAGAGCGGCTATCTGCTCCGCGACATCGTCAACAAAGTTGGCGGGATTCATTTCACGTCGTCGGACGAGCTTCACACCCTCGGCGCGCTTTACGAATCCATGCTCCGCGAAATGCGCGACGCGGCGGGCGATTCCGGCGAGTTCTACACCCCGCGCGCCGTCGTCCGCTTCATGGTGGAAGTCACCGATCCTCGGCTTGGCGAAACCGTCCTCGACCCGGCCAGCGGCACGGGCGGGTTCCTGGTGGAGGCGTACAACCACCTTGAGAAGCAGGTGAAGACCGTCGCCGACCGCAAGCGTCTGCAAGACGACACCATCACAGGCTGCGAACCGAAATCCCTCCCATATCTGCTGTGCCAGATGAACCTGCTGCTGCACGGGCTGGACGCGCCGCAGATAGACCCTGACAACGCCCTGCGCTTCAAACTCTCCGAGATCGGCGAGAAAGAGCGCGTCGATGTGATCCTCACCAATCCGCCCTTCGGCGGGGAGGAGGAGAAGGGTATCCAGGGTAATTTCCCCGAAGACCGCCAGACTGCGGAAACCGCGCTGCTGTTCCTTCAACTCATCATGCGCAAGCTCAAGCGCCAGCCGACTCCCGTGGGGCGCCCGGCGCGTGCCGCCGTCGTCGTGCCGAATGGAACGCTGTTCGGCGACGGCGTTTGCGCGCGGATCAAGGAGGAGCTTCTCAAGGAGTTCAACCTTCATACCGTCGTGCGGCTGCCCAATGGCGTGTTCTCCCCCTACACACTCATCCCGACCAACATCTTGTTTTTCGACCGATCCGGGCCGACCAAGGAGGTTTGGTATTACGAGCAGCCGCTGCCCGAGGGACGCAAGAACTACACAAAGACCCAGCCCATGCAGTTCGACGAACTCAAGGACTGCATGGCGTGGTGGACCCAGCGTGAGGAAAACGATCAGGCTTGGAAAGTGCCGGTTAAGGAGCTGCTCGGCGTCAATTGCAATCTTGATCGCAAGAATCCCCGCGCAAAGGTAGATTTCGTGCACTTACCGCCGGATCAACTCGCCGATGATATTCTCAAGAAAGAACTGCGGATCGCTGACCTGATGCGGGAGATCAAAGCGGTATTGGGGTCGCCTGCATGACGGTGGTGTGGCCCAACGCACCCTTGGGTGAAATCGCCCCGCTCGTGAGACGCCCCATTCTCACAAAGGCCGAGGAACTGTACCGGGAAATCGGGATCCGCTCCTTCGGGAAGGGGGTCTTTCACAAAGCTCCAGTCACTGGATTGGACATCGGCAGCAAGCGCGTCTTCACCGTGGAGCCAGGAGACTTGCTCTTCAATATCGTCTTTGCGTGGGAGGGGGCAATCGCCGTTGCTACCGAAGCCGAACGCGGAATGATTGGCTCACATAGATTTCTGACGTGCGTTCCGGATAGCACAAAGGCTGATGCCAGATTCCTCAAGTATTGGTTCGCGCACGCGGATGGGCGCGAGCGACTTCTTCAAGCGTCACCGGGTGGCGCAGGTCGCAACCGAACGCTAGGTACCGAAAAGCTCGCCGCGATTCGCGTTCCCTTACCGCCCCTCGCCGAGCAACACCGCATTGTCGCTCGCATTGAGGAACTGGCCGCGAAGGTGGCGGAGGCGCGTGGATTGCGAGTGGTATCCGCCGAAGGCATGGACGCCCTAACCACAAGTGCCGCCGCGCGCATCCTAGAGGCACTGACCAAAACTGTCCCCCACCTTGCGCTCGGTTCGCTCGTGACAGTTCGTGGCGGCGGAACACCATCGAAGGATGCACCGCACTTTTGGGGCGGCGATATTCCGTGGATAACACCGAAGGATATGAAGCGTCGTGTGTTGGCCGACGCCGTTGACCACATCACGGAGATTGCCAGCAAGGAGAGTCCGGCAAAGCTCATAGCCCCAGGTGCCGTGCTGGTCGTCGTCCGCGGCATGATCCTCGCGCACACATTTCCTGCCGCTTTGTTGCAGGCCCCCGCGACTATCAACCAGGACATGAAGGCCCTCATCCCTGATGCGAGGATATTGCCAGAATACTTGTGTGCGGTGCTATGGGCTTGGAATCCACGAGTCCTCGGTCTTGTAGATCGTTCGGGGCACGACACGAGGAAACTCAATACAGACAAGTTACTTGCCTTTAAGGTGCCTGTTCCAAGCATCTTGGTGCAGGAACGAGTTGTTGCCGAACTCGATGCCCTTCAAGCCAAGGTCGATGCAGTGAAGGCGCTCCAAACCGAAGCCGCCACCGAGCTGGACGCCATGCTTCCTGCGATTCTCGACAAGGCGTTCAAGGGGGAATTGTGACCACATGGCCGACGATAAGAAAAAACACGAATCCTGAACGCTAAAAAGAGGGGGCGGGATGCACGTTGTACGTCTGACGATTTCCGGCTTCCGGGGCGTGCGTTCTGCGGACATTTCGTTGGGCCGTCATGCCGTGCTGGTGGGGCCGAACAACAGCGGCAAAACCACTGTCGTCGAAGCGCTGGCGTTGCTGTTCGGGCGCGACCGTCTGGTGCGCCGCCTGACCGAACACGATTTTCACGGTAGCGCGCCGGATGAACCCGCGCGCATCCTGTGCATCGCCACCGTGACGGGCTTTACGACTAACGACCCGCATCATCATTCCTCTTGGTTCAGCCCCGAACGAGGGGTCGAGAAATGGTACGACCCGAAGGCCAAGACGCTGAGCGCCGCGCCGGACGCACAGCATACCGGCCTGGCGGTGCAGATCGGCTTTGCCGCGCGCTTCGATCTCGACGAGCTGGAGGCCGAGACGATCCGTTTTTTCGTGGACGACGAGGCGACGCTGGGCGATCCGTTCGCAGAAGACGCGCATCTGCGAACGATTCAGACCAAGGCGCTCCAAGAGTTGGGCTTCTTTCTGGTTCCGGCCTCGCGCACATGGGACCGCTGGATTTCCTTTTCCTCGGAATTGTTCCGCCGCGTGGTAGCGACGCGTGGGGACATGCCCGCACAGGCCGTCCGCGCCGAACGGGCGCGACTCTGGAATCCGCCGGAGGGCGCGCGGCTCGAAGACCAGCCGGGACTTTCCGAGATCGTCAGCGTCGCCAACGACGAACTGCGGACGCTCATGGCCACCGCGCCACGACTTCAATTGCGCTTGACCGCGACCGACAGCGATTCCGTGTTGGAAAGCGTCATGCCGCATTTCGTGCATGGGACCGGGCCGACCCTTCCCTCACAGCGGCAGGGCACGGGCCTTGTCTCCCTGCAAAGCCTTCTATTGCTGATGCAATTCGGCAAGGCGCGCGGAAACCGGCCAGTCCTTCGTGCTGGCCGTCGAGGAACCGGAACTTCATATCCAGCCTTCGCAGCAGAAGCGGCTGGTCAATCGCCTCAACGCGCTATGCAACCAGACCGTCGTCACCACGCATTCGCCCATCGTCGCTGCGATGTTTCCCGCGCCCGACACGCTCTTTGTCGAAACGCGCGAAGGAATCCTGAGCGCCAAGCCGCTCATGGACTCGGTGCCCGCACAGCCGACCAATCACCAGCAGCATCTTCTCTTTGCATGGCGGCAGAAGTTGGTAGCCGCGCTCATGCACGAAAGCGTCCTGATCCCCGAAGGGATTTCAGACGTGGCATGGCTGGAGGCGCTGCAAACCGCCCTTGAACTGCATCAAGGCTGGCAGGACGCCGGGGACGGCGCGCCGCTTCTTTCCACCTTCGTCGGAGTCGTGCCGACCATCGACGCCAAGATCGCCGACACGTTCACCCTGGTCAGCGCCGTTCACGCGCGGCCCAGCATTCTGGTGGATGGGGACAATGACGGGCGTGGCTACTTCGATGCGGTGAAGGCCAGCAACCCGCCGCCGCGTTGCGTGGTGTTTTGGCCGCAGGGCTGGGCGATGGAGCATGTGGTTTCGTGGATCGCGGCCGCAGATGAAGCCGTGATTGTTGATTTCCACTGAGATCTGACCCGGCAGGAGCGGATTTTTCCATCGAGAACTGACCCATGTTTTCACCACGTCTCACGCGGCATCGCGGGGGACAGCGGAGTGATCTACATGGAGTTATTGAG
>NZ_JAZDRM010000013.1:0-111353 GCF_047501495.1 Ancylobacter sp. G4_0304
GCGGGGCGATGCGGCGGGTGGCGGGGGTGGTCATGGCGGCTCTCCTTGAGAAGGATGGCCGGCGGCCGGCTCGCGGGGAGAAGCGAGCGGCCGCCGTACCGGGGCATCTGACGGTGAATACGCTAGACCCGCGCTCGCCCGGAGCCTATTGGCTCTAGGGGTGAGC
This sequence comes from Ancylobacter sp. G4_0304, assembly GCF_047501495.1. Classification (NCBI taxonomy): domain Bacteria; kingdom Pseudomonadati; phylum Pseudomonadota; class Alphaproteobacteria; order Hyphomicrobiales; family Xanthobacteraceae; genus Ancylobacter; species Ancylobacter sp. G4_0304. The sequence goes on from NZ_JAZDRM010000013.1 coordinate 167, forward strand.
CGCTCATACATGAGTGTGAGGCTGGCCTGGCGCGTTGCCACAGGCAAAAAAAGCCGGCGCAACCCTCGCCGCGCCGGCTTAAATACTCGCGTTAGCTGAATGAAACAGACGCCCCTCAGGCGATGCCGCCGAGCGCGTGGTCGAGGCAGGCGATCATCTCGGTACCGTCGAACGGCTTGGCGAGAAAGCCGATGGCACCGCCCGCCGCCGCCTGCCGGCGCACGCGCTCCTCAGGGAAGGCGGTGATGAAAATGAGCGGCGTTTGGAAACCGTCCGCGCGCAACGCCTCCTGAAGCTCGATGCCGCTCATGCCGGGCATCTGCACGTCGGTGATGACGCAGGCGGCATCGGGCCGTCGCGGCGAGCTGAGGAAGTCTTCGGCCGAGGCGAAGGTGCTGACCGTGAGGCCGAGCGAACGCACCAGGCTGGCCGTAGCGGTCCGAACCTGTTCGTCATCGTCGATGATCGCGACCATCGCGGGCTGGCGCACGATGAATAATCCTTTGAAACCCGCCGGAACTTGGCCGGCGATACGTCGTGTCTCCCTTTTGTATAGGCCCCGGCCTGCCTCGCCGGAATCATATCTAGGTTTGCAGTGCCTATCTCTTCGGAGCTTCGATGCCGAGAAGCTCGGCCATGCGCACGAGGTCGGCGAGCGAGCGCGCGCCCATCTTGCGCATGACATGGCCGCGATGAATTTTCACCGTGATCTCGCTCAGATTGACCGCGGCGGCGACCTGCTTGTTCATCAGCCCGGAGGTGACGAGCGCCATCACTTCCTTCTCGCGCGGCGTCAGGGTCTGGTAGGCGTCCTGAACGCCTGAGGCCGCGCGGTCGGCCTCGCGCCGCACCCGGTCCTGCTCGATGGCGGTGGAGACCGCGTCGAGAATATCCTGATCGCGGAATGGCTTGGTGAGGAAGTCGACGGCGCCGGCCTTCATGGCGCGCACGGTCATGGGAATATCGCCATAGCCGGTCATGAAAATCACCGGCATGTTCAGGCCGGAGCGGGCGAGCTGGGACTGGAAGTCGAGCCCGCTGACCCCCGGCAGGCGGATGTCGAGCACCAGGCAGCGCGGCGTGTCCGGCAGGCTCGCCGCCATCAGCTCGGCCGCCGAGCCGAACAGCTGCACCTTGAGGCCGATAGAGCGGAACAGGCTGGAAAGCGCCTCGCGTAGCGCGATGTCGTCGTCGACCACGATGACGACGGGTTCGGCGGCGGGTTCGCCGCGGCGCGGCGTGGCGGGCGCTGTCACGATATCGGTTCCTTCACGGCGGGGAGGGCAGGAGGCACGCCATGCCGCACCCCGCTCCGGGCAGGAATGCGGCCAGCATGAGCTGTGATGATAGACAGGCTGACGGAAACGCCCAGCCCCTTCCACCGGATTTCCAGCCGTGGAACGGTGCGAAGCGCGGTGGCCCGTCGTCCTGGCGTCACGCCTTCAGCGGTATCGCAGATCCGCCCGGTGACGCTCCGTGGCGCGGCATGCCGGCATGATGCGACGCGTGGCTGCTTCTGCGAAGCGGCGACGAGCCAGAAAACGAGGGCTGTGAGACCGCGGCAGGAATAATGACGAACTGGCGGAAACACACCGCCCCCGCGCTGAAAAATCTAGCGATACCAAGGGGGTAGATGGTGCCCAGGGACGGAGTCGAACCGCCGACACTGCGATTTTCAGTCGCATGCTCTACCAACTGAGCTACCTGGGCGTAGCCGGCAACGGCGCGGGGCCGTGCGGAGCGGGGCGGTTTATAGAGTCTCGATTCCTCCCTGTCCATACGCGCCGACAGGGAAAATGCGTCTTTCCCCAGACGCTCCAGCCCCGTCCGGTTCCCGGCGCGCGTCAGCGCTCGCGTGGCGGAGCGGGGGCGAGCGGGGCTTCCTCGCCGTCCTCGTCGTCATCCTCGGTGGCGGGTATCGCGTAGCTGCCGCTCAGCCAGCGGTGCAGGTCGACATCGGCGCAGCGGCTGGAACAGAACGGGCGATATTTCTCCACCGGCGGCTTGCCGCAGATCGGGCAGCCCTTGCCGGGTGCGCCTTTCTCCGGCGTGGCGTCCTTGCCGCTCATGCCGGGTTGCCCCAGGCGTGGTGCACCGGATAGCGCTCGCCGGCGAGCATCGCCACGGTCTCGGCCAGCGGCAGGCCGACCACATTGGTGTAGGAGCCGACCATCTTGATCACGAAGGTCGCCGCTAGCCCCTGGATCGCGTAGCCGCCCGCCTTGCCCAGCCATTCGCGCGAGGCGACATAGGCGTCCATCTCCTCGCGGGAGAGCCGTTTGAAGCGCACGCGCGTCTCCACCAGCCGGGTGCGGACCGCGCCCTTGGGCGTCATCAGCGCGACGCCGGTATAGACGCGGTGCGCGCGTCCTGAGAGCAGGCGCAGGCAGTCGGCCGCCTCCTCGGAAATCTCGGGCTTGGGCAGAATGCGCCGGCCGACGCCGACCACCGTGTCGGCGGCCAGCAGATAGGCGCCCTCATACTCGCCCACCGCCTTGCGGCGGGTGTCGGCGGCGCGCAGCTTCTCCTGCGCCAGCCGCAGCGCGAGCCGGCGCGGCAGCTCGCTGCGCTCCGGGGTCTCGTCGATATCGGCGGGCAGCAGGGCGTCGGGTTCGAGACCGGCCTGCGCCAGCAGCGCCAGCCGGCGCGGCGAGCCCGAAGCCAGAACCAGGACAGGATGTCCGCTCACTCAGGTCAACTCCTCGTTCCACCGGGACGGAATGGCCGGTGGCGGCATCGGCAGGCCGGCCGCCGTCAGATGGAATCATCCGGCCGACAAGTAAAGGCTCTGCGAACAGCAATGCGCGCCCGCGCGTCAGGACGGGCGGAACCTGAGGCGTATCCGCTGCTCCAGTTCGTCGCGGACCGCGCGATAGGCGTCCATGCGCTGCTCGCGATTTCCGGTTTCCAGCGTCGGGTCCGGCGTCGGCCAGTATTCCACGTCGATGGCGTTGGTGCGGGTGAGCTCCAGCGCGCGGTGATGGGCGTCGGGCGAGAGCGTGATCACGAGGTCGAAGCCGAGCCCCTCGTTCTCCTCCAGCTCCTCCAGCGTCTGCGGACGGTGGCGGTGCACGTCGAGGCCGATCTCGTCGATCACGGCGGAGACGAAGGGATCGCTCTCGCCCTTCATCACCCCGGCGGAGCCGACATAGATCGAGCGGCCGAACAGATGGCGCGCCAGCGCGGCGGCCATGGGCGAGCGTACGCAGTTCTGCCCGCACATGAACAGCACCGCCTGCGGGCGCTCTTTGCGGGCAGCGCGGGGCGGCTTGAGCGAGGGCGGCAGGTCCGGCGGAGAGGCGATCACCGCTCACCCCTTCCAGTGCAGCGCGCACATCAGCGTGAATAGCCGCCGCGCCGTGCCGAAATCGACGTCGATCTTGTCTTTCAGCCGCGCGCGCAGCAGTTCCGAGCCCTCGTTGTGCAGCCCGCGCCGGCCCATGTCGATGGCCTCGATCTGCGAGGGTGTCGCGGTGCGGATCGCCGAATAATAGCTCTCGCACACCAGAAAATAGTCCTTCACCACGCGGCGCAGCGGGCTGAGCGAGAGATGGTGCGCGACCACGGGCGCGCCATCCTGCCGCGAGATGTCCAGCACCAGCCGCCCATCCGCCAGCGACAGAGTGAGGATGTACGGCCCCGGCTCGACATCGCCGCAGGGCGCGAAGCTGTTCTCTTCGATCAGGTCGTAGATCGCGATGGCGCGCTCATGCTCGATGTCGCGGTTGGACCGGCCGATCGAGGCGGCATCAAGGGTCACCGCCACGAGGCGGCGCGTTTCGGCATAAGGATCGGAGGGGGGTACGTCCTCGTCCGCCATGCCGGCCCCGTCACAGGTTGAGGCGTATGGCGACTGAGCGGGCATGGGCGCCAAGCCCCTCTGCCTCGCCGAGCGCGATGGCCGCCGGCCCAAGCGCGCGAAGCTGCTCGGGGCCGCATTTCAGAATCGACGTGCGCTTCATGAAGTCCAGCACGTTGAGGCCGGAGGAGAAGCGTGCCGAGCGGGCGGTCGGCAGCACGTGGTTCGAGCCGCCGACATAATCGCCGATCGCCTCGGGCGTGTGGGCGCCGAGGAAGATCGCGCCGGCGTGGCGGATCTCGCCTGCCAGCAACTCGGCATCGGCGCACATGATCTCCAGATGCTCGGGGGCGAGGCGGTTGGCGAGCGCGCTCGCCTCGCCGAGAGTGCCGAGCCGGATCACTGCGCCGAATTCGCGCCAGCTTTCCTCGGCGATGTCGCGGCGCGGCAGGGTGGCGAGCTGGCGCTCAACGGCAGCGATGACGGCTTCCGCGAGGGCGTCGCTGTCGGTCATCAGGATCGATTGTGCGGCGGTGTCGTGCTCGGCCTGCGCCAGCAGGTCGGCGGCGATCCAGTCCGGGTTCTGCTCGCCATCGGCGATCACCAGCACCTCGGACGGCCCGGCCACCATGTCGATCCCCACCGTGCCGAACACATGGCGCTTGGCGGCGGCGACATAGGCATTGCCCGGGCCGACGATCTTGGCCACGGGCGCGATGGTCGCCGTGCCATAGGCCAGCGCCGCGACCGCCTGCGCACCGCCGACGCGATACACCTCGTCGACGCCGGCGAGGCGCGCGGCGGCGAGCACCAGGGGATTGAGCACGCCGTCCGGCGCCGGTACCACCATGGCGAGCCGGGAGACGCCCGCGACCTTGGCCGGCACCGCGTTCATCAGCACCGAGGACGGATAGGCCGCCGTGCCGCCCGGCACATAGAGCCCCACCGCGTCGATCGCGGTCCAGCGATGGCCGAGCTCGACGCCGAGCGCGTCGACATAGCGCCCGCCCTCGGGCAGCTGCTTGGCGTGGTGCGAGCGGATGCGCTCATGCGCGAAGGTCAACGCCTCCAGCGTCTTGGCATCGGCCGCCATCACCGCGGCATCGATCTCCTCTTCGCTCACCCGGATGCCGAGCGCGCCAAGATCCACCCGATCGAACTGCTTGGAGAGCGCGATCAGCGCCTCGTCGCCGCGCGTGCGTACCTCCTCGATGATCCGCGCTACCGCCTGCGCCACATCCTGCGACACCTCGCGCTTGGTGCCCAGAAAGGCCTGGAAGCGGTCGGCGAAGTCGTCGGAGCGTGTGTCGAGGCGAAGCGGCATCTTTGGGTCCTGCGGCAGGGCGGTCAGGTCGGCATTCGGCGCCGGGGCGGCATAAATGACGGCTACCCTATCGCAACCGCTTCGCCGGATGACAAGGGGCGTAAACGCGGCGCTGCCTTGTAGCGAATCGTGGCCAATGCCACGCTGAAACAATGCCAACGAGATTCACGACGAATGGACCGTAAATCACTGACTTTCGAGCAGGCGGAAGGTGTGGAGCCTCTGCCCTCACAGCTTAATCGCAAAGATGTGTCGCCTCGCGTCCGCGCGACAATTTGGGCGGTACTTGAAGAAGAAATTCGCACCGAAGAAAGGCCATACGGCAAATTTGGCCCCCTGTGGTTTAAGATTTTTCGTAACGAATACGCTTTTCGTCAAGGTCGTCCAATTGATGAATTCGTTAACAGTTTTGCATCGTATTATAATAAAATAAAATCCGAAATAATGAATGCGGATTACATTCAAGTTTTTGGATTTTTACAGTGGGTCATCCGAGATCCCAGTACTCCCAAAAATTTCATTACAGAAATCGCCGAAGGGCTCGCATGGTCGCATGCCGCCTACAGGTTGATCGACGGCGACACGCTAGTGCCGGTCTCGGATCCTTTGGTCACAGAAGCTCTTGAACGGGCGATGGCGGATGCTCGCTCCTCCGGCATGGGGGCTGGGCTCGCTCATCTGCGCAGCGCCATCGATCAGCTAGCTACTGACCAATACGCCAATAGCGTGCGCGAGAGCATCCATGCCGTCGAGGCAGTGGCGCTGCGGCTCAATCGGGGTTCGAAGACTCTGGGCACGGCACTGACACGACTGGAGGCCAACGGTACCATCCACGAGGCTATGAAAAAGGGCTTCTCGGCGCTCTATGGCTACACGAATGACGAACGCGGCATTCGCCATTCGCTGATTGAGGGCGAGGCCGCGAAAGTCGATGAGGCCGATGCGCTTTTCATGCTCGGTGCCTGCGCGGCCTTTGTCAGCTACCTCATCGCGAAAGGGCAAGCGGCCGGGCTGATGAAGTGACGCTTCACTCCGCCGCGTCGTGGCAGGGCGTGCCCTTGGCGTCCCAGGCCGGGCCGAGGTCTTCCAGGCCGGCTTCGAGGCATTCCACGTGGAGCTGCACCTCGGCGCCGCCGGAAAACAGGAAGGTGACAACGCCGGACGGCGAGTCGGTTTCCTCGAAGGTCACGGCGAGCAGGTTCAGTGTCGCCTCCTTGGCGGCGAGGTCGATGCCGCGCAGCTTCGCCCCCATCACCCGCTCGAAATGCATGCCCGAGCGTCGGCGCACGCAGGGGCCAGCGATCTGGGCCGGCTTCTGCCCCGCGGCCGCCATCGCCTGCGCCTTCACCTCGGCCTGCACCGCCTTTTCCCAGTCGAAGCGGTTAGCCAGCAGCGCGAAGCGGTGCTCCTTCGGCAGATAGGTCATGTCGCCGACTGAGATCACCGCGTCCTGGAGATGGACGGAAAGCACCGAGAGATCTTCCGCATCCAGCGCGATCAGCTTGAGCCCTGCCATGTCGTTCCGTCTCCGCAGCGTTACACAGCGCGAAGATGGCGTCGCAGGCCGCGTCCGGCAAGGGACGGAAGAGTGCTTAAGCCATGCTCCGGTCGCGCAGCTCAGCCGGCGAGGCGCTCGATCTGCGCACCACAGGCCGAGAGCTTCTCTTCCAGCCGCTCGAAGCCGCGGTCGAGATGATAGACCCGGTGGATCATGCTCTCGCCTTCCGCCGCCAGCGCGCCGATCACCAGCGACACCGAGGCGCGCAAATCGGTCGCCATCACCGGGGCGCCCTTGAGCCGCTCCACGCCCTCGATGGTGGCGGTCTCGCCGTCGAGATGGATGCGCGCGCCGAGCCGGGCCAGCTCCTGCACATGCATGAAGCGGTTCTCGAAGATGGTCTCGGTGATGCGCGAGGTGCCAGATGCCCGCGTGGTCAGCGCCATGAGCTGCGCCTGCAGGTCGGTCGGGAAGCCGGGGAACGGCGCGGTGGTCACGTTCACCGGGGAGATGCCGGCGCCGTTGCGCTTCACGCGCAGCCCCTCATTGGAAGGTATGATCTCCGCGCCGGCCTCGCGCAGCGTGTCGAGCGCGGAATCCAAGAGGTCCGCCCGCGCGCCGGCGAGCATCACGTCGCCGCCGGTCATCGCGACTGCCATCGCATAGGTGCCGGCCTCGATGCGGTCGGGCAGCACGGCGTGGCGGGCGCCGCGCAGGCGCGGCACGCCGACGATGCGGATGGTCGCGCTGCCCTGTCCCTCGATCCGCCCGCCCATGGCGTTGATGCAATTGGCGAGGTCGACGATCTCCGGCTCGCGCGCGGCATTCTCGATGATGGTCTCGCCGTCCGCGAGGCTGGCGGCCATGATCGCGGTATGGGTGGCGCCGACCGAGACCTTCGGAAAATCGATGCGCGCACCCTTCAGCCCTTTCGGGGCGCGGGCGAGCACATAACCGGCGTCGATCTCGATGCCGGCGCCGAGCGCCCGCAGCGCGTCGAGATGGAAGTCCACCGGGCGCGTGCCGATGGCGCAGCCGCCGGGCAGCGACACCTTGGCCTGCCCCATGCGAGCGAGCAGCGGGCCGATGACCCAGAAGCTGGCGCGCATCTTCGACACCAGCTCATAGGGCGCGGTGGTGTCGACGATGACGCGGGCGTCGATCTCCATGGTCTGCCCGGCATAGGCATCGTCGCCCCGGCGCTTGCCGTTCACGGTGATGTCGATGCCGTGATTGCCGAGGATACGCTGCAGCTGGGCGACATCGGCGAGACGCGGCACGTTTTCGAGGATCAGCTTTTCCTCGGTGAGCAGTCCGGCGATCATCAGCGGAAGGGCGGCGTTCTTGGCGCCGGAAATCGGAATCGACCCGTTGAGGGGATTGCCGCCGACGATGCGGATGCGGTCCATGCGGTTTCAGGCTCCTTCGTCCGAGGGGCGGCGCGGCGCCATGACCTTCGGCAACAACATCGTCCGGCAATGCAACGAGGATCGGGCCGATTCGTGGCGCCGCCGTTCGCCGGTCTCTCGTCTAAGGGTCTAGCGCGTGTGGCGGGGCGAGACAACGCGCGCGGCTCAGCCGCCGGAGTTGCCCGCCTTATCCACTGCCGGCACGCCTGCATCTGCCGGTGGGCCGACGGTCTCCGCCTGTCCCGCATTCGCCTCCCTTGCGCTCTCTTCCCCCGCGCCTGCCTCAGCCTGCCGGCCGCGCGCCTGCGTCTTGCGGCGCTTGAGATTGGCCCGCAGCGCGGCCGCCAGACGTTCGGCGCGGGCCTTGGCCTCATTGTCTTCCGAACGGCTCATGAAGGCTCCTGTCGTGTGCGGGCGACGCTTCGGCGCGGCCGCGCGCTCCGCACCATCTCCGGCCCGGCAGGCGGGTGATGGGCGCGATGTTCACAGCGCGATGCTCTACGTTGGATGCAGACGCTTGCACAGACCGGCGCGCTGTGGCAAACACCGCCCCGCCTCGACGGGCTCAACGCCCTCGGGAAGCGCTGCGGTAGCTCAGTGGTAGAGCACTCCCTTGGTAAGGGAGAGGTCGAGAGTTCAATCCTCTCTCGCAGCACCATTTTTCCCATGGAAGTCACGCAATCGCTCAAAGAGTATCCGGCACCGTTCGTTTGGTGCCACGCGGCGGGTTTCCTGCGTCTGAGGCTGGCCCTGACCTCCGCGATGAAGGCGCCTTGCGCGCGATATTAAAGGATGGCTGAGGCGCCTGCCTGATCCCGGTCCCGCCGTCCGCACCCTACCCGGCAACGGTTGCGCCAGTGAGCCGATGCGGTGTGAATGGGAGGCGACGTCGCTTTGCATCGACGGATGAAACCACCGTGCTCTTCTGATACATTATGCCAGATTGAGATTCCGGAAGCTGGCGTTTTTTTGCAGGGGCAGCCCATGCGTGTCCGACTTCGGCCTTTTGGCCTTGCTCTTCTTGTTGTCGTTTCGATTGCTCTTCCGGTCATTGCCCGGGCTCAGGATCGTCTCTCTTATCCCGCCACGGCGGCCGTCGGGGCGGCACCGTCGTTGCAACTCGCCGCCGCGTCGCCGGCCGATGCGAGGGCGATGCAACTCGCCATATGGGGCTCAAGCACGTCGGGCGGGCTGCAGACGCCGCTGAAGCAGGTGGCGGCGGATCTGGGGATGGGCTTTCACGGCGGGGGACGCGGGGGTGACGGCAATGCCCAGATCCTCGCAAGGATGGGGGCGGCGCCGATCCATCTCGACGCCTTCACCCTACCGCCGACCGGTCCTGTGTCTGTGACGTCCGATCTGTGGGTCGGCTTCTCGAAGGTCGGGCCGACCTATCCCGGCTATCTCGACCTCCCGGTGCCGATCGCTGGTACGCTGGGGTGGGACGCCGAGAACAAGACGAGGATCTTCACCCGCGCCGTCGCGGGCACACCCTTGGAAGTGCCCGCGGACACGAAGTTTGTCCCCGACGCGGCCAGCCAGTTCCGCAGCGCCGTCACCATCATCGGATGCGGGAAGAACAACGTCACGGCCCGCGCAACGGTGGAAGATGTCGTCTGGGGGAACCGTGCGGCCTATGACTGGCTGGCGCCCACCGCCCGGCATGTTTTCGTGCTCGGCCAGTTCACCAATCGGAACTGGGGGCCGGGGGAGGCGCGCTATGACCTGCTCGTAGCCGTGAGGCGCGATGAAATGGCGCGCTTCGGTTCCGACTATATCGACGTGCAGGGCTGGATTCTGAGCGGCCAGGCCTTCACCGATCTCGGCATCGAGCCGACAGCCGAAGACCGGGCGGATATCGCCGCGAGCCGCGTGCCGGCGTCTTTCTTCCAGGACAGCCAGCACCTCAACGGCAAGGTGCGCAGGGGCATCGTGGCCTTTTTGATCAAGCCGCGGCTGGCGGGCTTGGGACGGTATGAGCAAGGCGTCGCTCATGCTACTCAAGGGGCGAAGCCGCAGTAAAATCGCGCGGCGGACTTTTTTGATGCGGACTGATTTTCGAAAGATCGACGGTAATGCAATACGCGTCCACACCAGCGACCTCGCGTGAACCGAAGATCATCATTCGGTTCTCCCTCGTCGTCATTCTGGCGATGGTGCTGCTGTATTTCGCCATCGTCTTCGGCCTTCGAGGGGCTTTCAGCGACACGGCTGGCAGTGATTCATCGACGGTGAAGCAGCTCGCGGAATCGGGATCTTTCGAAGATGTCGGCTCCTACGCGATGACCGCGTTCATCTACGCGCTCATTCCGTCCCCGCTGCGGCTGCCCTTCGTCTATGCGACAGGTGTCGCCTATATCATCTTCGCGCTTCGGACTGCCAATGATCGTTACTCCCTGGCAGTCGTCTCCTTCATCATGATTATGCCGCTGCTGACCGCAGTGGGTACCTTTCAGAAGGACCTTTTGCTGGTCTGGTTTACATTGCCGGTTGCCTATGTCTTTCGATCAAATGCGACCTTGTCGCGATCCATCCTCGTATATATCATATTCTATTCTCTATATGCGCTATATTTTAGAAAATACTTTTTTCTGATTATGTTTGTTACTTTCGCCTTTTACATATTTTTTGCCTATAATTATAAATTCAAGCTGATGGCAGTATTCGTTTCAATTGCCGTATTGCTTCTTGTTCCGACGGATGTGCTCTATCAGTTGCAGATTCCTCGCGATCGGGCGAATTTCGTGCGTCTGATCGAGGGTGTCCGCGGTGTGCGAACGGCGTTCCTGAACCCATACCCGATCGACGGCTTGTGGCATTTCACATTGAATTATCTCAATGCGTTCTGGATGCTGGATTTTTCCTTGATATCAAGAGGTTTCAGCATTCGAGAAGCCTTCCTGACGCTGAATGTCGTGGTCTATGTCTTCGCCATGTGGCGCGGCCTCGTTGACAAGGACCTGAAGATGAAATTCCTTGGTGCGATGATCGCCGGCCACTTCTTTCTTATTCATGTGTTCGAGCCGGATTCAGGGTCGTTCCTTCGTCATCTCAGCGCCAGCCTGTTGTATGTAACCATTATTATTTCGAAATTTTCTTATGAGACACGGCTGAAGTACCGCAAGGTCGTGTATCGCCCGGTGAGATTTGCAACATGACTGAATCGACCAGTGCCGGCGCCTATTTTGCGCGAGGCGTTGTTATTGTCTTGATGGTGTACGGTCATATCTCACTGATTGGCAGCACGCTCCACGCGCAGGAAGTCATTTACGAGTTCATGCATTCGTTCAGAATGCCTGTTCTCATTATGCTGACCGGCTTTTTCTTCAGCTTCCACCGTCCGGGCCCCGAAGTGGCGTATCGCTCGTTCCGATACGTGGTCGTGCCGTACTTCATATTTGAGCTCGGATATATTCTGATCCATTTTTCGGCGAATTATTTCGGTTTCATCAAAACCAATACCGCGCCGATCGCGACCTGGGCCGAATTTTTTCATACGATCTTCTTCGCTCCGACCGGGCCTTACTGGTACCTGTACAATCTCGGCTTCCTCCAGCTGGCCGTGGCGGCGGCGATCTATGTCACACGCGGCATGCAGGGGCGACAATTCGAGCTGGTCGCGCTGATCTTCATCTTCATGCTCTGGTATCTGCGCGTGCTGAACACGGATTTCATCGTGTTCTATCTGATCGGCGTCGCGATGCGCTGGCGTGGCGAGGAACTGACTGCGGGCATCCTGATCCCGCTGATCGCCTTCATCGGCTTCGCCTATCTCGGCGCGGGCCATATCGACGCGAGCTACACCCTGCGCGTTCCCTTCGTGGTCGGGACGGCTCTGCTTCTGGTCGGCATCGGCGCGCGGTTCGCCGCTTCCACCCGCATCGTCGCCTATCTCGGCATGAACTCGATGTCGATCCTGTGCTGGCACGCCTACATCATCGCCTGCCTGCGGCCGTTCGCGTCGCTGTTCCTGTCGGTCGATCCGACCGGCATTTCCTATGTGCTGTTCGCCACCGTGCTTGGAACCATCGGCTCGCTTTGGCTGACGCGGCTGACCGACCGTATCGGGCTATCGTCCCTTCTGTTCGGAATGGACAAGGCGACCCGCGACCTCAAGCGCCCGCGACCAGCCGCACCGAAGGTCGCGCCGGTGGCTGCCGAGTGATGAGGCGCTGACGTCCCGGGGCGTGATCCTATCGCGCGCCGGGCGACCGAGCTGCCGCGATGTCGGTGGAAACCGGCGGTGGCGCGGCGGTGGGCGCTACCCTTCCTCACGCTCCTGTGTCTCCCGGTCGCGCGGGTAATGGCGGGCAAGAGGGAAGGGCGGTAGCCAGGCTTCGCGGCGGAGGGTCCAGAGCTCATAGGTCGGGGTGAAGCAGTCGGTCGTGTCCAGCGCGCCGAGATGGACCTCCACCTCGTCGCCGCTACGCCCGAACACAGATGAGCCGCAGCGCGGGCAGAAGAAGCGGCCTGCATAGTCGCGGGTCTCGCCCTCGATGCTCACCGCGTCCTGCGGGAAGATCGCCGAGGCGTGGAACAGCGCGCCGTGATGCTTGCGGCAATCCAGGCAGTGGCACACGCCGACCCTGTAAGGGCGCCCAAACGCTATGAAACGCACGTCGCCGCACAGGCAGCCTCCGGTTACGCGGTCCATGCGTCCTTGCTCCTTTTGCGCCGATGCGCCGGCCATTCTGTCCGAAGCCGCGCGCCCCGGCCAGCGGGGGACTTCCGCCGCGCCGGCTGCGTGCGGCGCGCAAGGCTGGGCTGCGCGGAGGCACCGATCGGCAGCTCGAACTGGACGCCGGACGCAAAAGGATTAAGTTCCCGCCCGCCCGTGGATGCAAGCGCTCGCGGGCGGGGAAAGGTACGCCGCCAAGCCGGCCGCCTTTCGCCGGGAGCCCCAATGCCTAAGGACGCCGAGCCCGTGTTCCATCGCCCCATCGAATCGCCGCAGCTTTCGCTGTCCAAGGACAAGATCCGCGTCCTGCTGCTCGAAGGCGTCAATGACAGTGCCGTCGAGATCATGACCGCCGCCGGCTACTCCAACATCACGCGCCTCGCCAAGGCGCTGGATGGCGATGCGCTGAAGGACGCGCTCAAGGGCGTCCACCTGCTCGGCATCCGCTCGCGCACCCAGATCACGGCGCAGGTGCTGGAGGCGGCCGACCGGCTGATCGCCATCGGCTGTTTCAGCGTCGGTACCAACCAGGTGGACCTCGACGCCACCCGGGTTCACGGCATTCCCGTGTTCAATGCGCCGTTCTCCAACACGCGCAGCGTCGCGGAGCTGGTGATCGGCGAGATCGTGATGCTGCTGCGGCGTATTCCCGAGCGCTCGCGCGCCGCCCATGACGGGCGCTGGGACAAGTCCGCCAGCAACAGCCACGAGGTGCGCGGCAAGACGCTGGGCATCGTCGGCTATGGCAATATCGGCACGCAGCTCTCCAACCTCGCCGAGGCGATGGGCATGAAGGTGATCTTCTACGATCACACCGACAAGCTGCGCCACGGCAATACCGAGGCGGTGAGCAGCCTGCACGAGGTGCTGGCGCTCAGCGATATCGTCAGCCTGCACGTTCCCGAGACCCCGGCGACCCAGAACATGATCGGCGCGGCGGAGTTCGCGGCGATGAAGGACGGCGCCTATTTCATCAACAACAGCCGCGGCACCGTGGTGGACCTCGACGCGCTGGCCGACGCGCGCCGCTCGGGCAAGCTGCGCGGGGCGGCGGTGGATGTGTTCCCGGTCGAGCCGGGCTCGAACAATGAGCGCTTCGTCTCGCCGCTGCAGGGGCTGGATAACGTGATCCTCACCCCGCATATCGGCGGCTCGACCGAGGAGGCGCAGGAGCGCATCGGCTCGGAAGTGGCGCGCAAGCTGGTGGATTACAGTGACACCGGCTCGACCATGGGCGCGGTGAACTTCCCGCAGGTGCAGCTTCCCGCCCGCCCGCTCGGCACGCGCTTCATCCAGGTGCAGCGCAATCTGCCGGGCATGCTGGGGCGGCTCAACGAAGTGCTGGCCCGCCACCACGTCAATATCGCCGGCCAGTATTACGAGACCTATGCCGATGTCGGCTATGTGGTGCTCGATGCCGACGCCTCGGCGGCCGATAGCGAGCGGGTGCTCTCGGACATCCGCAAGCTGGAGGGCACGATCCGCGCCCGGCTGCTTTACGAATACAAGCTCTGAGCGGCACGCTGGCGAGCCGGCGCGAAATGGCGACGCCCACGCCGTGGTGAGGCGTGGGCGTGCGGTCTACTCGCCGTAGAACGGGAGGACGCCGACGCGCTCAGCGTCGCTTCAGCGCGTCCAACAGCGCGGCGCCGAGTGCGCCCTGCGGCTCGCGGGCTGGCGCTTTTGCCGGGCGGGGCCCGGGCGCAGGGCGGTCGTTGCGCGGCGCGGCGTCGACGGGCGGGCGGCCGGAAGGCGCGCCATCCTTGCGCATGGAAAGCCCGATGCGCTTGCGCTTGAGGTCGACCTCGACCACACGCACCTTCACCACATCGCCGACCTTCACCACCTCATGGGCGTCCTTCACGAAGCGGTCGGCGAGCTGGGAGACGTGCACCAGCCCGTCCTGATGGACGCCGATATCGACGAAGGCGCCGAAAGCCGCGACATTGGTCACAGTGCCTTCCAGCATCATGCCGGGCTTGAGGTCCTTCATGTCGTCGATGCCGTCGGCGAAGGTGGCGGTCTTGAACGCCGGGCGGGGGTCGCGGCCGGGCTTGTCGAGCTCGGCGATGATGTCGCGCACCGTGGGCAGGCCGAAGCGCTCGTCGACGAACTGGCGGGGATCAAGGCTCGACAGTGCTCCGCTGTCGCCCATCAGGCTGCGCAGGTCGCGCCCGCAGGCCTTCACGATTTTGCGTGCCACGCCATAGGCTTCCGGGTGCACGGCCGAGGCGTCCAGCGGCTCGGCGCCGTCGCGGATACGCAGGAAGCCGGCGCATTGCTCGAAGGTGCGCGGGCCCAGCCGCGCCACATCCAGCAATTGCCGGCGGCTGGCAAAGGCGCCGTTGGAGTCGCGATGGGCGACGATAGCCTCCGCCAGCGAACTGCCGAGCCCGGAAACGCGCGCCAGCAGCGAGGCGGAGGCGGTGTTGAGGTCGACGCCGACCGCGTTCACCGCATCTTCCACCACCCCGTCCAGCGCGCGGGCGAGGTGGTACTGGTCGACATCGTGCTGGTACTGGCCGACGCCGATCGACTTGGGTTCGATCTTCACCAGCTCGGCCAGCGGGTCCTGAAGCCGCCGGGCGATCGAGACCGCGCCGCGCAGCGAGACGTCGAGGCCGGGGAATTCAGCGGCCGCAAGCTCCGAGGCGGAATAGACCGAGGCGCCGGCTTCCGACACCACGACCTTCAGCGGCTTGGGTGCGGGCATGTCGCCCAGCATGTCGGCCACCAGCTTCTCGGTCTCGCGGCTGCCGGTGCCGTTGCCGATCGCGATCAGCTCGACGCCATGGGCGCGAATGAGGCGCGCCAGCTCTGCCTGCGTGCCGCGCACGTCGTTCTTCGGCGGGAAGGGGTAAACGGTCGTGTTGGCCAGCAGCTTGCCGGTGGCGTCCACCACCGCGGCCTTGACGCCGGTGCGGATGCCGGGATCGAGCCCCATCGTGGCGCGGGTGCCGGCGGGGGCGGCGAGCAGCAAGTCCTTGAGATTGCGCGCAAACACGTTGATGGCCTCGGTCTCCGCGCGGGTCTTCAGCTCGCCCATCAGGTCGAGCGAGAGGTGCAGCGCGAGCTTGACCCGCCAGGTCCAGCCCGCCACCTCGCGCAGCCAGGCATCGCCCGGCAGCCGGTCGCCGATGCCGTTGGCGTCGAGGATCATCCGCACCACTGGCTTGATCGGGGCCGGATCATCGGCGTCGACCTCGATCTCCAGCGACAGCACATCCTCGTTGCGGCCGCGCAGCATGGCGAGCGCGCGGTGGCTCGGCACGCCGGACCAGCGCTCCACATGGTCGAAATAGTCGGAGAACTTGGCGCCGGCCTCCTGCTTGCCGTCGACCACGCGAGCGCGGAGCTGGGCGTGCTGGCGCAGATGGGCGCGCAGCCGGCCGAGCAGATCGGCATTCTGGGCGAAGCCCTCGGAGATGATGTCGCGCGCGCCTTCCAGCGCCGATTTCACGTCCGGCACCTCTTCGGAGAGGTAGGAAGTGGCCAGATCGGCCGGCGCATCGGCGCGGTTGGCAAGGATGGCATCGGCCAGCGGGCCGAGCCCGCGCTCGCGGGCGATGTCGGCGCGGTTGCGGCGCTTGGGCTTGAAGGGGAGATAGATGTCCTCCAGCTCCGCCTTGGTGGTGGCGCCGGCGAGGGAGGCTTCGAGCTCCGGCGTCAGCTTGCCCTGCTGGCGGATCGACTCGACGATCGCGCCGCGCCGCGCCTCCAGCTCGCGCAGATAGGCGAGGCGCTCGCCGAGCCGGCGTAGCTGGGTGTCGTCCAGCCCTCCGGTCGCCTCCTTGCGGTAGCGCGCGATGAAGGGAACGGTCGCGCCCTCGTCGAGCAGCGCGATGGCGGCGGCGGCCTGCTGGGGACGGGCGCCGATCTCGCCGGCGATCTGGCTGGCAAGGCGGGCGGCGAGGGCGGCGGTATCGACGGTCATCGTGTCTCTTGGAATCGCTTCGGGGGCGCGACGATAGTCACCCGCGCCGGCAAATGCCAAGCGACGGCGAATGCCAAGAGGCCGCCAATGCCACCGGGCGGCGAATATGCTAGGCCGTCTCTCCCGCCGGAGAAGGAACGTCATGACCGCTTATGCTTCGCTCGCCCGCCATTTCGGCCGCGTCAGTGCCATGTCGAACGCCATCGGCATCTTGCAATGGGACAGCGACACCATGATGCCGTCCGGCGCGGCGGCTTCCCGCGCGGAGAGCCTGGCGCTGCTGCGGGTGCTGGCGCACGGGATGGCGGTGGACCCGCGTATCGGCGACTGGCTGGAGGCGGCCGAGGCCGAGAGCGAGCTCACCGACTGGGACCGCGCCAATCTGCGCGAAATCCGCCGCGTCTACACCGTCGAGACCGCGCTGCCGGCCGATCTGGTCGAGGCGAGCAGCAAGGCGATTTCCGCATGCGAGATGAAATGGCGGCAGGCGCGCGCCGACTCCGATTTCGCCGGGCTGCTGCCCTTTCTGTCCGAGGTGCTGAAGCTCCAGCGCGAGGCGGGCGCGGCCAAGGGCGAGAAGCTCGGCGTCTCGTCCTATGACGCGTTGCTCAACGACTATGAGCCCGGCGGCTCCTCCGCCCGCATCGACGCGCTGTTCGATGACCTGGCGGCCTTCCTGCCGGATTTCACGCGCAAAGCGCTGGACGCGCAGGCGCACCGGGCGGAGCCCGCATCCATCGAGGGGCCGTTCGCGATCCAGGCGCAGCGCCAGCTTGGGCTGAAGGTGATGGCGGCGCTCGGCTATGATTTCGAGCGCGGTCGGCTCGATATTTCCGCGCACCCGTTCTGCGGCGGTGCCGACAACGACGTGCGCATCACCACCCGCTATGACGAGGCGGACTTCGCCAAGGCGCTGATGGGCGTGATCCACGAGACCGGCCACGCGCTCTACGAGCAGGGCCGGCCCGCCGCCTATATGAGCCAGCCGGTCGGCCATGCGCGCGGCATGAGCGTGCATGAGAGCCAGTCGCTGATCATGGAGATGCAGGCGTGTCGTACGCCCGAGTTCTTCGCCTTCGCCGCCCCGCTGATGCGCGAGGCGTTCGGCGGTGCGGGGCCCGGCTGGGAGGCGGAGGCGATGTGGCGGCGCGCCACGCGTGTGGAACGCGGCTTCATCCGCGTCGACGCCGACGAGGTGACCTATCCCGCCCATGTCATCCTGCGCTACCGGCTGGAAAAGGCGCTGATCGCCGACGCCATGCCGCTCAGCGAGCTGCCGGCGGCGTGGAACGAGGGGATGCAGGCACTGCTCGGCATCACCCCGCCCAACGACCGGCTGGGCTGCCTGCAGGATATTCACTGGCCCTCCGGCGGCTGGGGCTATTTCCCCACCTACACGCTCGGCGCCATGACCGCCGCGCAGTTGTTCGACGCCGCCTGCCGGGCGGAGCCCGACACGCTGCCGGGCATCGCGCGCGGCGATTTCGCGCCGCTGGTCGGCTGGCTGCGCGCCAATATCCACGCGCAGGGCTCGCGCTACGCCACGGACGAATTGCTGACCCGCGCCACCGGCCGCCCCCTCGATGCCGGCGTGTTCAAGGCGCATCTCGCCCGGCGCTATCTGGGCGCGTGAGGCTCACCCGCCGGCGATGCGCATGGCGGGTCCCTTGGCGGGCGTGCGCCGGGTGAGGGTGGCGAGCGCTTCCGCCATCGTCACCGCTGCAAGCACGGCGTCGATGAGCGGCACGGATGTGTGCCCGCGCAGCCGATCGGCAGTTCCGGTCAGTCCGCCGGAGCCGAGCAGGATGGCGTCGGCGCCGTCCTCGTTCACCGCAAGATAGATGGCGCGCAACAGCTTCTCGTGCGCGGCCCGTCCGCCTTCCGCCGCCTCGGCAACGCCGATGCCGGCGGCCCGCGCGGTGGCGATGTCGGCGGCGCCGTGATGGCGGAGCTGCCGGCGAATGCCCGGCAGCGCCGCCTCCACCGTGGTGACGACGGCGAAGCGCCGGCCCAGCGTGCGCGCCGCCGCGATCCCCGCCTCCACCGCCCCGATCACCGGCGCCCCGGTCAGCGTGCGGGCGGCACAGAGGCCGATATCGTCGAAGGCGGCCAGCACATAGGCATCCGGCCGCGCGCCTGCGGGTGCGAGGCTGTCGCGCACCAGCGCCAGAACGCCCGGTTCGGCGGCGAGCCGGTCCGCCTCGCTCTCGATCGCGAACGGTCCCGCCGCCGGATTGACCACGCGGGCGAGCGTTGAGCCGGCGACCACACGCTCCACCGCCGCGCGGATATTGGCGGTGACGCGGGCATTGGTGTTGGGGTTGACGACCAGGAGGCGGGTCGACGCCGCCTCCCGGCCGGGCACTGACGGTCCCATGATCACCGCCCCGCCAGCAGGTCGGGCAGCCACATGACGAGCTGAGGGAACACCATCAGCAGCACCGCGAACACCATCATCAGCAGGACATAGGGCAGGGCTCCCCGCGTCACGTCGCTGTAGCTGCCGCCATCGGTGCGCACCCCATGGACCACGAACAGGTTCATGCCCACCGGCGGCGTGATGAGCGCGATCTCGCACATGATCACGATGAAGATGCCGAACCACACTGGCTCGATCCCCGCCGACACCACCACCGGGATCACGATCGGCACGGTGAGCACCAGCATCGACATCGCGTCCATGAAGGTGCCGAGCAGCACGTAGAACACCAGCAGCACCAGCAGCAGCGCGAGCTGGCTCAGCTCGAAGGCGGCGATCCACTGCGTCATGGCCTGCGCCGCGCCGGTCATCGAAATGGTGACGTTGAGCAGCAGCGAGCACACCAGCACGATGATGACCATGCCGCTGGTCTTCGCCGACTGGATCGAGCACTCGATCAGCAGGTCGAGCGTCAGCCGGCGGTTGAGCGCGACGAAGCCGAGCGCGATCATCACGCCGATCGCCGCCGATTCCGTCGGAGTGGCGAGCCCGCCATAAATCGAGCCCATCACCACGCCGAAAATCACCAGAGGCGGGATCAGATATTTGCCGAGCGCGAGCTTGTCGCGCAGCGGCATGTCGATCAGTTCGGTCGCCTGCGCGCCGGCCCTGCCGTGGAAGATGAAGATGTAGGCCGAGAACGCCAACGCCATCAGCACGCCGGGCACCACGCCGCCGGCAAAGAGCTGGCCGACCGAGGTGTTGGCGAGCGAGCCATAGACCAGCAGGTTGACGCTGGGCGGAATGAGGATGCCGAGCGTGCCGCCCGCCGCCAGCGAGCCGAGCGCCGGCGACATCGGGTATTTGTACTGCTGGAGCGCGGGCAACGCGATGGTGCCCACGGTGGCGGCGGTGGCGACCGAGGAGCCGGAGGTGGCCGAGAACAGGGTGCAGGTTGCGATGTTGGTGTGCAGCAGCCCGCCGGGCAGGCGCGCCAGCCACACCGCCATCGCGTCATACATGCGGTCGGCGATGCCCCCGCGCAGCAGCAATTCGCCCAGCAGCATGAACAGCGGGATGGCGAGGATGGACGGGCTGTTGACGCTCGACCAGATCACCCCGCCCATCATGTCGACGAGCGGCATGCCGTACATCGCATAGCCGCCCAGGGCGCCGACCGCGATGATGGCCACCGCGACCGGCAGGCTGAGGAACATGAGGAGCAGCATCAGCGAGAAGCCGACGCCGACAATGGCGATGCTCATGAGGGCGCTCCTTCGTGGATCAGGGCTTCGCGGCGCTTGAGGTCGTCAAGCTCGGCTTTCAGTTCGTCCTCGGGGGTGGGCGGGCGAAGCGGCGCGTCACCGCGCGCCAGTCGCCCGTCGCCAGCAGGCGCAGCGCCTGCGCGGCGAGGATGATGGCGGCGATGGGGAAGGTGGCGCTGGCGATCAGCCAGACCGTCTGCGGGTAGATCAGCGGCGTCGCCCAGGGGGTGGGGGCGATCGACTGATAGGCGAAGGTGTCCATCACCGTGTCGATGGTGAAGAAGAAGAAATAGCCGGCGAGCACCGCCATGGAGAGCACCGAGAGCGCATCCAGCACCGCCTGAACCGGCCTGGGGAACAGTGCGGTGAGCTGGTTGATGCGGATATGGGCATTTTCCACCAGCGCCACGGTGAAGGCGAGCGGGGCGGCGACCGCGATAGCGTAGCCGCCCAGTTCATCAATGCCGCCGAGCGAGACGGAGAACAGCTTGCGCAGCAGGGTTTCCGCCGTGATCGCAAGCGACAGCAGGATCATCAGCACCCCGAACAGGATGCCGAGCAGACGCGAATAGGTGTGCATGGCCGTTCTCCGTCGCGCCGGGCGGGATCAGAGGCCGAGCCCGGCGCCGACCGTGGCGCGCCAGCTCGCTTCGCAGTTCGGGGCCACCGCGTTGCACTGCTTGGCCCAGATCGGCAGCGACACTTCGCCGACCGCCGCGCCGACCGCCTTGAGATCGGCCTCGGACGGGGTGACCTCGGTGAGCTTGTAGGGCTTGCCGCGCTCGCAGGGCGTCTTGCCGGTGTTGCAGCGCATGGCGTCGGCATAAAGCTCCTCGGAGAACGCCCAGATGTCCGTGGTCAGCCCGCCGATGGCGGCGGCGAGCTTCTCCTGCTGCTCGGGTGTGAATTTCTTCAGGCTGTTCTGGTTGATGGCGTAGCCGTTGACGGCGAGCTGCAGCGCGATCGGCAGCACGGTGGTGGTGGCTTCCGGCCAGCCGCCGGAATTGGCCGAGGCCGGGCCGGTGATGGCGCAATCGACCACGCCGCGCGCCAGCGACTGCTGGACTTCGCCGAACGGCATTGAGATGCCGGTTGCGCCGAGCTTGGCGACGAAATTCGCCGCGCTCTGGTCGCCGACGCGGACCTTGAGACCCTTGAGATCGGACAGGCCCTTCACCTCGGGCTTGCAGAAGATCACCTGCGGGCCGGCGGGCCAGACGCCGAGCAGGCGGGCGTTGAACTGGCTCTGGATCCGGGCGTCGACGAAGGGCTGGAACGCGGCGATGTGCTCGCGGCCGGCGGCATAGGAGGTGTTGAGGCCGACGAGGTCCAGCCCCAGGATGGAGGGCTCGTCGCGGCTCACCTGCGGGCCGCGAATCGACACGATGTCGAACAGGCCGGATTTCAGGATGCGCAGCCCGTCCGTGTCCGGGATGCCGGCGACGTCGACCGGCAGGTACTCGACCTTGATGTCGAGCCCCGTGGTCTCGGCCAGCTTTTCGAAGAAGGGCCGTTCCTTCTGCTGGGCGATGAGGCCGGAGCCGGAGGGCTGGCCGAGCACGCGCAGGGTGATGGTCTCAGCGCCGGCAGGGGCGATCATCAGGGCAGAGAGCGCGCCGAGGAGGAGCTTTCGGGAGAGGACAATCTTGGGCATGCGGGTTTCCTTTGCGAACGATAAAGCGGGAGGGTTGCTGCGTACGCTCTGGAAGCGCTGCCGGGTGGGGCCGAGGCCGCTGCCGCCGCACTTCCTTACCGGAAAAGGAATACAGATTTCATGCCAACTTATAAGAAATCACAGTTTCATATTTATTTTCAAAGATTTATGAGGTTTCCGGGCCGCCGTTGGTTCATGAAATTCTGATTTCATGTGATTGAATAGTAGTGCGCAGTTTCGTGCAACTGCCCAAAGATCGATCAGAGTTCTTCCAGCGCGTCGTTCAGCGCCTCGATGCCGCGCAGCCTGGTGCGGCCGGCGGCGGCCGCTCTTTCGATGCAGCGCGTGGCGAGAAGCTGGCACACCGCCATCACCGCGACATGGCTGAACAGCGGGCCCGGCGCCAGCGTCTGGCAGCGCAGATGCCAGGCGGCGCTGGACAGGAAATTCTCGCCCTCGTCGGTGATGTAGACCAGCTTCGCCCCGCTCCTGTGAATCTGGTCGAGGATCAGCGGCAGGCGGGCGACACGCCGGCGCAGGCCGAACACCACCACCACATCCTGCGGGCCCAGACTCACCAGATGCTCGCCCAGCGTCTGCCCGGCGCCGGGAATGGCAATGATGTTCTCCACCACTTGGGTGAGCTGCCATTGCAGGTAGCTGGCGAAGGAGGCATTGGCGCGAAAGCCGATCACCCAGGTCTTGCGCGCGCCGAGAATGGCGTCGGCGATCGCACTCGCCTGCGCGTCGGTGATGGCGAGGAAGGTGGCTTCCAGATTGGCGATCGCCTGCGCGGTGTGGGCGGCGACCGACTGCTCGGCGGCCGAATCCACCGAGGTCGAAAGGAACAGCCGCGAGCCGGTCTGCTTTTCGGCGCGGGCGTGGCGCCGGGCTTCCTCGTAATTCTCATAGCCGAGGCGCTGAACGAAGCGCGAGACCGTGGCCTTGGAGACATGGGCGAGCGCGGCCAGCTCCTGCGCCGAATAGCTCGCCAGTTCGCCGGGAAAATCGCAGACGAAATCGCCGAGCCGCTTTTCCGCCGGGTGAAGCGTGGGAAGCGCCTGCCGCACCCGGGTCAGGAAGGACCGTTCCTTGGACTGCATGACGACTCCCGCGAAACTCCAGTTTCACGACGGTCATACAATGCGGCGCCCGGCGCAAGGGCGCCCTCCGCCTCAGGCAGGGGAAAGCGGGCCGCTCTCGGCTCGGGGCAGCACGCGCAGGTGGATTTCGTCGGCGCCGGCGGCATAGGCGGCGGCGCGGGCCTTGGCGCCGGCCGGGCCGCTCCACAGCGGCTGGCAGCGCCCGGCCGAACGGCGGACGGCCAACGCGATGGCGTCGGGATAATCCGGGGCGTCGTCCACGGCATAGACCGAGAACACCTGCCGGCGGCCGCTGCCGTCGCGCCAGAGATGGAAGCGTCGCGCCAGAACGAGATCGGCCGCGCTCAGCGGTCCATCGTCGCTCAGGTGCCGGTCATCGGGTGCGGTGCGCATCATCATGTGAACAAAAATAGAACATCATTCCCCGGCGTCAATCGCCGCTGCCTATGGAATCGGCGAATATGCTGAAGGTTCCCCTACCAACGAGCGAAAGTCGCGGTTGCACACGCGAATGTGTGCGGGCATGGCGGGTGGCGGCTTGCGCCCTCCGGCGGTATCGGCCTGCCCCTTGAGAAAGCCGCGTCGGCCGGGCTTAAATTGCGTGAGACGATGGTCTATCTTGCGCAATCGTACACAAACGGCGGATTGAACGCCGAAATAAGAACACACCTTTTTCCGAGGGGACGTTGCATGGGTGGGCTTCTGGCCTTCAGCCGGGCTGTGGACTGGCTGAACGAGCGGTTCGGGCGCGTTGCCGATTATTGCGTGCTGGCCGCCTGCCTCATCAGCGCGGGCAATGCCACGGTGCGCTATCTGTTCAGCTATTCGACCAACGGGCTGCTGGAAATCCAGTGGTACCTGTTCGGCGCCTTGGTGCTGCTCGGCGCGCCCTATACGCTCCAGCGCAACGAGCATGTGCGGGTCGATCTCGTTTACATGGCGCTTTCGCCGCGTGGCCGGCTCTGGGTCGACGCGCTCGGCTTCACCATCATTCTGATCCCCGCCGGTCTCTATTTGTCCTGGCTGTGCTTCCCGTTCTTCTGGCAGGCCTTCGTGTCCGACGAGGTGTCGCAGAACGCCGGTGGCCTGATCCTGTGGCCGGCGAAGCTGTTGCTGCCGCTGGGCTTCGCACTGCTGACGGCACAGGGCGTCTCCGAGCTGATCAAGCGTGCCGCCGCGCTTCAGGGCGTGATCGAGGTTGAGACCGAGTACGAGAAGCCCCTGCAATAGCCGAGCAGACCGCGCGCCGTGAGGCGTCCCGCACCGCGTCCTCCCCCTATCCCTTTTCGCCAGAGACGAGCCCCGCATGTTTTCACACGGCGTAATGCCCCCGCTGATGTTCGCCGGCATGGTCTGCTTCATGCTGGCGGGCTTTCCGGTCGCTTTCTCGCTGGTCGCGGTCGGGCTGTTCTTCGGCACGGTCGGGATCCTGACCGATCATTTCCATCTCAGCTTCCTGCAGGCGCTGCCGCTGCGCTTCTACGGCATCATCTCCAACGACCTGCTGCTTGCCATTCCGTTCTTCACCTTCATGGGCGCGATCCTCGAGCGCTGCGGCCTGGCGGAAGACCTGCTGGAAGGCACCGGCAAGCTGTTCGGCAAGGTGCCGGGCGGCCTCGCCTATGCGGTGATCGTGGTCGGCGCGATTCTCGGCGCCATTACCGGCACGGTGGCGGCTTCGGTGATCGCCATGGGCGTGATCTCGCTGCCGGTCATGATGCGCTACGGCTACGACCAGAAGCTGGCCACCGGCGTGATCGCGGCGTCGGGCACCATCACCCAGCTCATTCCGCCCTCGCTGGTGCTGATCATCCTTGCCGAGCAGCTCGGCCGTCCGGTCGGCGAGATGTATCTCGGCGCCATCGGCCCCTCGATGCTGCAGGTGCTGATCTTCCTCGGCTATGTCTTCGTGATGTCGCTGATCAAGCCGCAGATCATGCCGCCGCTGCCGCCCGAGGCGCGCGGGGAGGGCGGCTGGCCGCTGATCTGGCAGGTGCTGCGCGGCATGGTGCCCTCGATCGTGCTGATCATGCTTGTGCTCGGCACGCTGGCCATGGGCCTTGCCACCCCGACAGAGGCGGGCGCCATGGGCGCGGTCGGCGCGATCCTGCTGGCGGCGGTGCACAGCCGTCTCTCCTGGACGCTGGTGCGTCAGGCCATGGCCTCGACCGCCCGCATCACCTCCATGGTGGTGTTCATCCTGATCGGCGCCACCGTGTTCAGCCTCGTGTTTCAGGGCATGGACGGCGCGCTGTGGATCGAGCACCTGCTGTCCCAGCTCCCCGGCGGGCGCCTGGGCTTCCTGATCTTCGTCAACGTCTTCGTCTTCTTCATCGCGTTCTTCCTCGACTTCTTCGAGATCGCGTTCATCATCGTGCCGCTGCTGGTGCCGGTGGCGATCAAGCTCGACATCAACCTGATCTGGTTCGGCGTGCTGCTCTGCGTGAACATGCAGACCGCCTTCATGCACCCGCCCTTCGGCTTCGCGCTGTTCTATCTGCGCGGCATCGCGCCGCCCTCGATCAAGACCTCCCAGATCTATTGGGGCGCGATTCCGTGGCTGTTCATGCAGCTCATCCTCGTGGTGGTGGTGATCATGTGGCCGGAGGCGGTGACCTACTGGATCAGCGCGGGGCCGACCGTCGACCCCAACACCATCGAGCTGAACATTCCGCAATTGGATGCGCCGCCGCTGGAAATGGGGCCGCCGCAGTTCTGACGCGGCATCGCGACATCGCCAACAGGCCCGATCCCGACCGGATCGGGCCTGTTGCATTTCTGGGGTATCGGCTGGGCCTTCAGGCCGGCCGCAGCGCGGTGCGCCCGCCCCGGATCGCGGCGAAGCCGATCGCCACGAACAGCGCCAATACGACGAGCTGCGCGATGGCGAAGGGCGGTTCGGACTGGGTGGGGGCGCTGGCCTGGAGGACGGGGATCTTCACGAAGGCCTGCGCCACGCCGACGAAGACCAGCAGATACAGGCTGATGACCACACCCACCACATAGACCAGCCGCCACGGCCCGGCATAGTTCAGGAGGTAGCGCGCGGGGAAGGTCGCCGCGAGCACCACCAGCGCCACCACGCCGACAATGTGCGAGGGCAGCACGGTGTTGAAGGGAAAGCCGAAGCCGGTCAGGCTGGTCGCCGCCGCGGTTCCCAGGAACAGCGCCGTGACCATGGGCCGGTCGCGCCCGCCGATGAGGTCGTAGACGACCACGATGCCCGTAGCGATCGCGATCAGGCTCAGCCAGGTATGAAATCCGGTCCAGTTGGTCGGGTCGAACATGAAGGGCTCCCAGCCTCGGTGCGTTGTTCAAAAAGCACCGTGCGGCGACAGGAGCCGATCGGCACCCTTGCGGCCGCTTCCCGTGCCGGCCGCATGCTAATCATGTTAGCCATCCTGAAACGATGACGCCAGCGGAATGCCGATGCGCCCGGCCCATGTGATCACAGCTTGATGAGCTGAGAGTGGAATGATCGCCTCTGTGTCTTCTGGCCAATAGGTCGGACGGCGCATCTGGGCCATAAGGCCATCCCCGGCGAGCTGCGCCGGCGCCACAAGCCTTCGGTCTGCTCATGTCCTCTACTTCCGCCGCGCCTGAGAATCCCCATCCCGGCATGAGATTCCGGGAGTTCGTCGTGTTCATCGCCGCGATGATGGCGACCAATGCCATCGCCATCGATTCCATGCTGCCCGCGCTTCCCGAAATCGGGCACGCGCTCGCCATCGACACGGCGAACCACACCCAGCTCGTGATCACGGCCTATCTGCTGGGTTTCGGCGCGGCGCAGATCGTCTATGGCAGCCTGGCCGACCGCTTCGGCCGGCGCCGCGTGCTGATGGTGGGACTGGCGATTTACACCCTCGCCTCGATCGGCGCGATCTTCGCCGGCAGCTTCGAGGTGATGATGGCCGCGCGGGTGTTGCAGGGCGTCGGCTCGGCCGCGACGCGTATCCTCGCGGTCGCCATCGTGCGCGACTGCTATTCCGGCCGGCAGATGGCCCGCGTCATGTCGCTGGCCTTTATCGTGTTCCTCGCGGTGCCGATCGTGGCGCCGTCCATCGGCCAGCTCATCGTGCTGTTCGCGCCGTGGCGCGGCATCTTCGTCATGCTGTGCCTGTTCGGCGCGGTGCTGATGGGGTGGACCTGGCTGCGCCTGCCGGAAACCCTGCACCCCGAGGACCGCACCCCGATCTCGATCGCTGGCATTTCCCACGCCTTCGGGCTGGTGCTCGGCAGCCGGATCACGGTCGGCTACATGCTGGCCATGACCATGGTGATGGGCGGCCTGTTCGGCTTCATCAATTCCTCGCAGCAGATCTTCGCCGATGCCTTCGACGCGGCGCATCTGTTCACCATCGTGTTCGCGCTGATCGCGGTGTTCATGGCGCTGTCCTCGCTGCTCAACGCCCGCATCGTCGGGCGGATCGGCATGCGGCGCGTGTCCCATGCCGCGCTGCTCGGCTATCTGGCGGTCACGCTGATCCATGCCGGTGTCGTCGCCTCGGGCGTCGAGAACATCTGGACCTTCTCGACGCTCCAGGCCGGGATGATGTTCTGCTTCGGGCTGATGGTGTCGAACTTCAACTCCATGGCGATGGAGCCGGTCGGCCATGTCGCGGGCACGGCCTCCTCGCTGCTCGGCTTCGTCAGCACCATCGGCGGCGCGCTGCTCGGCTTCCTGGTGGGCCAGCTTTTCGACGGGACGACGCTGCCGTTGACCTTCGGCTTCGCCGCCTTCGGCGTGATGGCGCTGGTGTTCGTGCTGTTCGCGGAGGGGCGGCTTTTCAGTTCGCACGGCGCGCCGGCCGGCCGGTCCTAGTTTCCGGCTCCCTCGTGCCGGCGCGGCTCAGGGCGTGCTGCTGGAGGCGAGCGAACGCGGCGCGCGCAAATCCTCCTCGGGCGGCAGCGTCCAGCCGCGCGACTGGGCAAAATCGAGAATCAGCGTGCCGAGGTCCGGCTCGTCGACCAGCAGCGCCGCCTCGTCCGGCGCGACCCACATATGTACCCGTTCGTGGCGCTCGGGCCATTCCGCGAGCTGGCGCTTGACCATCAGGGGATAGACCGTGACGCGCGCCAGCGCGAAATGGTTCTCTAGCCGCTTCCAGTACAGGTAGCGGCCGCAGGATTTGCGGCTGATCTCGCCGAGCACGCCGGCCTCCTGCCGCGCCTCGATCTGCGCCGATTTCCAGTCCTTGCGGTTCTTCATCGGCCAGCCTTTGGGAATCACCGCGCGATGGGTCTCGCGCGAACTCATCACCAGGATTTCCAGCCGGCCGTTCTCGGCTACGCGGAACGGCAGGGCCGCGACCTGTGTCAGTGGGCGGCCGGAGGCGGCTTTCCGTTTTTGTTGTTTTGCATTGGCCATGGCTGCTAAATCTAACCGGCCTTTCCGCGCACAGCGACTGTTTTCGCCCGTCCTTCCCGATTGGAAGCCTCGATGACGACCGAGTTGACGCTGCTGGCCTGGACGCTGGTCCTCGCCATCGTTCAGATATTGCTGCCGGCGATGTTACGCAATCGTGAGACGGGGCTTGATTACAATGCGAGCCCGCGTGACCGCGAGGGGCCGCCGGTCGGGGTGGTCACGGGGCGGCTGAAGCGCGCGCAGGCCAACCTGTTCGAGACGCTGCCGCTGTTCGCGAGCGCGGTGCTGATCGCCCATGTCGCCGGCCGCGACGGAGTGCTCACCCTGTGGGGTGCCGGGCTCTATTTCGGCGCGCGTGTGGTCTATGTGCCGCTTTATGCGTTCGGCGTACCCTATCTGCGTTCACTGGTGTGG
Source organism: Ancylobacter sp. G4_0304 (assembly GCF_047501495.1). NCBI lineage: Bacteria > Pseudomonadati > Pseudomonadota > Alphaproteobacteria > Hyphomicrobiales > Xanthobacteraceae > Ancylobacter > Ancylobacter sp. G4_0304. Next base: position 29,035 of record NZ_JAZDRM010000013.1, read on the forward strand.
TGCGTCGCCATGCTGGGCCTCGTCCTCATTCTCGCCGCGCTGCTGTTGCCGGCCTGACCTTCCCGGTGCCTTCATGTCCGTTGATTTCAGCTCGTTCGATTTCCTCGTCGTCCCTGGCCGCGAGAATGCGCCCGCCGCGCATTGGCAGTCGCACTGGCTGGGCGCTTTCGCCAACTCCTCGCGGCTGATCCAGGCCGACTGGTCGCGCCCGGAGGTGGGCGCGTGGACCGGGCGGCTCGATGCGGCGGTGGAGGCGGCGCCGCGCCGCGTGGTGCTGATCGGCCATTCGGTCGGGGTCGCGACCATCGTGCGCTGGACCGCGAGCGCGCCGGCCGCGCGGGTCGCCAAGGTGGCGGGCGCGTTCCTCGCCGCGCCGACCAATGTCGAGGACCCCGATCCCTCGTTCGATCTGGTGCGCAATTTCGCGCCGATGCCGCTGGCGACGCTGCCTTATCCGGCGCTGGTGGTGGCGAGCCGGGACGATCCGCGCGTGACCATGCCCCGCGCGCGCGAATTCGCGCAGGCCTGGGGCGCGGATATCGCCGATATCGGCGAGGCCGGGCATATCGGCAGCGCTGCCGGTCTCGGCATGTGGCCGGCGGGCCTGCTGCTGCTGGGCGGCCTGCTGGCGCGGATCTGACGAAACGCCTCAGTGATGCCCGCTGAGCATCTCGGCGATGGCGCGTGCCACCTGCTTGGTCACGCGGCGCCGGTACTTGCGGTGGACGAGCTGGCCATTGTGGTAGATGTCCTGTTCCACATAGAGGTTCTCGCCATCCCAGTGCAGCACGTTGTCGGACTCGGTGGTTTCGATCACACCGATCTCCCGGATCAACTGACCTTCGAGGGTCGAAGCGGGCATGGTCTTTCCTCCTGGAGCGGGCCTGGCACTCGCCGCGGCGTGGGGGCCTCTGATGTGGACCCTTCGCCGTCGCGGCCGTGTCACAACATAGCTCGGGACGCGCCGAACGCCATCACCCTTCGCGGGCCGCCGCGCTGCTTTCCTCAGGCTCGATGTCGCCGTGCCGCTGGAGCATCAGCGCCACCAGCCAGCAGGCGAGCGCCCACGCTCCGCCCAGGCACCAGCCGGCCAGCACGTCGGTGGGCCAGTGCACGCCGAGATAGACCCGGCTGATGCCGATCAGCAGCGTCAGCGTCACCGCGACCGTCAGCGCATAGGCCTTGATCCGCCGCTTGTGCTCGGTGCGCACGATCAGGACGCCGAGGGTGAGATAGGTCAGCGCCGCGCCCATCGCATGGCCGCTGGGAAAGCTCAGCGTGTGCACCTCGACGAGATGCGCCACGAGATCGGGCCGCGGGCGCTCGAAACCGAGCTTCAGCAGGGTGGACATCACGCCGCCACTGGCGGTGGCCAGCAGCACGAACAGCGCCGAGGCGCGCTTGCCGTCCATGAACAGGAAGCCGGTGACGATCAGCGTCACCAGAATCAGCACCGTGGTGCTCCCCAGCGCGGTGATGTCGAGCATCGCGATCTCCAGCCACGCCGGGCCGAGCGGGTCGGCGGTGTCGCCGGGCACCCGGAACGCCAGAAGCAGCGCCTCGTCGAAGCCATGGGTTTCGCCCTCGATCACCTCGTCGGCGAGCAGTGCGAACCCCAAAAGGCCCGCGGCGATGGCAATGAGCGCGTAGAGCACCCCGAGCTCGGCGAAAAAGCGCGGGCGGGGCGAAGGCGGGGTCGGCATGGCGTCTTCCTCGTACATTCCCTTGAGCGAGGGGAACCAAATCGGGGCATGCGGTGTTCCCGCTGGACCAATGCAACAGGAGGAAGGCATGCTTAGAGGTGGTCTGCTATGGCTTATCGGCATTCCGCTGCCGATCATCATCGTGCTGTGGCTGATGGGGTACCTGTAATTCGAATTTCTCCTGCCGTCGGCACTATGAAGGTGCCGGCGGTATGTACCAGTTTGGCGCACGGTAGGGGGAGCCGGTCGCCGGGGGCTCGAATATCGTGACGATGCACGTCGTCGGCAGCCATGATGTCGCGCTGGTCGCCCTGTCGATCCTGATCGCGATTGCCGCTTCCTATACCGCGCTCGATCTTGCGGCACGCATTCGGCCGGCGGCGCCTGCCACGCAGCGCGGCTGGCTGGCGGCGGGAGCCTTGGTGCTGGGCGGCGGCATCTGGTCGATGCATTTCATCGCGATGCTGGCGCTGCAGGGCGGCGTGGCGATCTCCTACGATCCGCTGCTGACGTTGTTGTCCTTCCTGATCGCGCTGGCCGCGACCGGTGCGGCCTTTCTCGTGGCCAGCCGGCCGGCGACCACGCGGCGGCTGGTGCTCCTGAGCGGCGTATTCATGGGGCTCGGCATCGTCGGCATGCACTACACCGGCATGAGTGCGATGCGCCTCGCCGGGCACCTCGAATATGACTACCTGTTCGTCGGCGGCGCCATCATCATCGCCATCGGCGCATCGATCGCCGCGCTGTGGCTGGCGTTCCGCCGCTATTCGGTGATTCAGCGTGTCATCGCGGCCATCGCGCTCGGGATCGGCATCGCCAGCATGCACTATGTCGCCATGATGGGCGTCAGCTTCGTGACCTCGGACGAAGCGATGTCGAGGCATCAGGCCGCCGGGATCGGCGTTTCCTATCTCGCGGTGCTGGTGACTGGCACCAGCTTCATCATTTTCGTCGCTGCCATCCTCGCCGCCATGTACGACCGCCGCTTCGTGCTGCTGGCCGAGCGCGAGGCCGCCATGTGGCGCGAGGACGAGGAGCGCTACCGCACGCTTTATCGCCGCACGCCGCTGCCGCTGCATTCGCTCGGCCCCGATGGGCGGATCGAGCAGGTGAGCGACAAGTGGCTCGACATGCTCGGCTATCAGCGCAACGAGGTCATCGGCCGCCCGCTCACCGACTTCATGACGCCGGAATCCGCCCGCCAGCGCAACGAGGAACACTGGCCGCGCCTCGTGGGCACCGGCGAGCTGCGCGAGGCCGAGTACAAGCTCATCACCAAGGACGGCCGCCAACTGGACTGCGTGCTCTCCGCCGTCGCCGAGCGCGACGCGGAAGGGCGCCTGACCAAGACGCTGTGCGGCCTCATTGACATCTCCGAGCGTCGGCAGGCCGAGGAGGCGCTGCGCCAGGCGCAGAAGCTGGAAGCGGTCGGCCAGCTCACCGGCGGCATCGCCCACGACTTCAACAATCTGCTGGCGGTGATCCTCGGCAATCTGGAACTCGCCAACAAGCGCGCGCCGGACGATCCGCGCCTGCGCCTCCTGCTGGGCAACACCATGCAGGCGGCGCAACGCGGCGCGGCGCTCACCCAGCGCATGCTCGCCTTCGCCCGCCGGCAGGACCTAAAGCCGCAGCCGGTCGACGTGCCCGAGCTGGTGCTCGGCATGGCGGAGCTGATGCGCCGTTCCATCGGCCCGAGCGTGAAGATCGAAACCCGGTTCCCGCTCGGCCTGCCGCGCGCGCGGGTCGACGCCAACCAGCTCGAACTGTCGCTGCTCAACCTCGCGGTGAACGCGCGCGACGCCATGCCCAATGGCGGCTCGATCGTGATCGCGGCGCGCGAGGAGGACATCGACGCCGCCCGCGCCGCGTTGGAGCCCGAGGGGCTGCCGGCCGGTCGCTATTTCTGCCTCACCGTTACCGATGACGGCATCGGCATGGACGAGGAAACGCTCTCGCACGCCACCGAGCCATTCTTCACCACCAAGGGCGTGGGCAAAGGCACCGGGCTCGGGCTCGCCATGGTCCACGGCCTCGCCGCGCAATCCGGCGGACGCCTGGTGCTGACCAGCCGCAAGGGCGAGGGGACGACGGCGGCGATCTACCTGCCGATTGCCGACGAGACCGCGAAGCCGCTTGTCGCGCCGCCGCCGGAGCACGTGGTGGTGGATTCCAGCGGCGCCCGCATCCTCGTGGTCGACGACGATCCGCTGGTGCTCTCGGCCACGGTGGCGATGCTGGAGGACCTGTCCTATGTCGTGACCGAGGCGTCCTCGGCGCAGCAGGCACTGAACCTGCTGGACGGCGGGGCGACGTTCGACGTGGTGCTGACCGACCAGGCGATGCCGGGCATGACCGGCGTTCAGCTCTACCTTGCCATCCGCAAACGCTGGCCGGAGCTGCCGGTCATCCTCGGCACCGGCTATGCCGAACTGCCCCCGGAAGCGGGGGCCGATCTCAAGCGGCTCGGCAAGCCGTTCAGCCGGGATGCGCTGGAACAGGCGATCTCCGTCGCCACCCGCGGCACCAACGAGAACGTGGTGCGCATGTCGACGCGCCAGGCCTAGCCGGTAGGGCCTCTGGCCGGGTTCCGGCGCGCGGCGCCGGGCCGGGAGGTGTTGCGAATATTCCCGGCACTCCCGTGACATCGGCCGTTCGAATGATTATATCAGACCCGTCCAGGGGAGCCTCGTCAGGAGGCTGAGAGGCCATCGGCGCGCGGGTTATGCGCGGCATGGCGACCCTTTGAACCTGATCCAGCTCGGACTGGCGGAGGGAGGGAGTGCATGACCCCGCATAACGATATCCATGGCGAAACGGCGACGGATGCGGCGCGCGCGACCGGCAACGCGATGCGGGTGCGCATCGTCGGCGCTGGCGTGGCGGGGTTGACCTGCGCCCACGCCTTCGCCCGGCGCGGCGCACGGGTGACGCTGGTGGACCGCAATGCGGGTTCCGGGCGCGGCTGCTCATGGTATGCGGGCGGCATGCTCGCGCCATGGTGCGAGCGCGAGAGCGCGGAGCCGATCATCGTCGAGCTGGGGCTGGAATCGCAGGACTATTGGCGCGAAGCGGTGCCGGACGTGCCGAACGAGGGCAGCCTCGTGCTGGCGCAGCCGCGCGACCTGCCCGACCTGCGGCGCTTCGCCCGCCGCACCGATCATTATGAATGGCTCGACGGCACCGCCATCGCCGCGCTGGAGCCCGATCTCGACGGGCGCTTCGACCAGGGCCTGTTCTTCGCCAGCGAATCGCATCTGGAACCGCGCAAGGCGCTCGCCGCGCTCACCCGTCGGCTGACCGACGAGTTCGGCGTCGAGATGAGATTCGAGGCGGAAGGTTTCACGCCGGAGGCGGACGACGCCGATATCGTGGTCGACTGCCGGGGCCTTTCCGCCCGCGACGAGCTCACTGACCTGCGCGGCGTGAAGGGCGAGATGCTGGTGCTCTATTCCACCGAGGTGTCGCTCAAGCGCCCGGTGCGCATGCTGCACCCGCGCATCCCGGTCTATATCGTGCCGCGCGGCGACGGGCATTTCATGATCGGCGCCACCTCGATCGAGAATGACGAGCGCGGCCGCGTCACCGGGCGCTCCATGCTGGAGCTGCTCGGGGCGGTCTACGCGCTGCACCCGGCCTTTGGCGAAGCGGAAATCGTGGAGATCGGCGCGGATGTCCGCCCGGCCTTCCCCGACAATCTGCCGCGCCTGCGCCGGCGGGGAAAGACCATTTACGTCAACGGCCTGTATCGCCACGGCTTCCTCGCCGCCCCTGCGCTGGCGCGCCGCGCGGCGGAACTGGCTTTTGACGGGACGCATTTCCCGGAGGTGATGGATGAAGATCGTCGTGAATGGTGAGGCGGCCGAGACCCGCTCGGCCAGCCTGACCGAACTTCTCACCGAGCTCGGCTATGCCGACGCCGTCGTCGCCACTGCGGTGAACGGGACAATGGTGCGCGCCGCCCGCCGCGGCGAGACCCCGCTCACTGAAGGCGACCGCATTGAAATCCTCGCCCCGATGCAGGGAGGCTGAGCATGGACGCCGTGAACACCACCACGAATGCCACATCATCGAGCGCTAACACCGATCCGCTGGAGTTCTACGGCACGCAGGTGTCGTCTCGCCTGCTGCTCGGCACGGCGCAATATCCCTCGCCCGCCATTCTCGCTGAGGCGATCCGCTCCAGCGGCACCGAGATCGTCACGGTCTCGCTGCGCCGCGAATCCGGCGCTGCTAAATCAGGCCAGAGTTTCTGGTCGCTGATCCGCGACCTCGGCGTGAAGGTTCTGCCCAACACCGCCGGCTGCAAGACCGTGAAGGAAGCCGTCACCACCGCCGAGATGGCGCGTGAGTTGTTCGGCACGCCCTGGGTCAAGCTGGAGGTGATCGGCGAGGACGACACGCTGCAGCCCGACGTGTTCGGCCTGGTCGAGGCCGCGCGCATCCTGTCGCGCGATGGCTTCCAGGTGTTCCCCTACACGACCGAGGACCTCGTTGTCGCCGAGAAGCTGGTTTCCGCCGGCTGCGAGGTGCTGATGCCGTGGGGCGCGCCGATCGGCAGCGGGCGCGGGCTGAACAATCCCTATGGCCTGCGCTCCATGCGCGCGCATTTCCCCGGCATTCCCCTCGTGGTCGATGCCGGCGTCGGCGTGCCGTCCCATGCGGCGGCGGCGATGGAGCTGGGCTATGACGCGGTGCTGCTGAACACCGCCGTCGCCAAGGCGGGAGATCCGGCGCGCATGGCGCGCGCCTTCGCCCGCGCGCTGGAGGCCGGCCGCGAGGCCTTCCTCGCCGACCCGATCGACGCGCGCGACATGGCCGCTCCCTCAACCCCGGTGATGGGACGCGCCGTGCTCGGCTGATCCATCGCCACCCTTCGCGTAAGTTCAGGTGCCTAGATGAAGCTCGACCCGTTCTATCTCATCGTCGACCGCGCGAGCTGGCTGCCGCGTCTGCTGCCGCAGGGCGTCAAGCTGGTGCAGCTGCGCGCCAAGGAGATGGAGCCCGACCAGCTTCGCCGCGAAATCCTGCTGGCGAAGGAAAGCTGCGCGCGCTACGGCGCGCAACTCGTGGTCAATGATTACTGGCAGCTCGCCATCGAACTCGGCTGCGATTTCGTGCATCTGGGCCAGGAAGACCTCGCGGACGCCGATGTCGGCGCCATCCGCGCGGCCGGCATGCGCCTCGGCATCAGCACCCATGACGATGCCGAACTCGACACCGCGCTGGCGGTGCGGCCGGATTATGTCGCGCTCGGGCCGGTCTATCCGACCATCCTCAAGCAGATGCGCTGGGCGCCGCAGGGGCTGGAGCGGGTGAGCCAGTGGAAAGCGCGCGTCGGCAAGGTGCCGCTGGTCGGCATTGGCGGGCTCACCATCGAGCGTGCGCAGGGCGTGCTTTCCGCCGGGGCCGACTGCGTGGCGGTGGTGACTGACGTGCTGCTGAACCCCAACCCGGAAGTGCGCGCCCGCGAATGGGTGCTGGCCACCCGCGAGCGCGCCTGACCGCTCCACATCCGGTAAGGGGATCGTCGAGTGCAAGGCCGTCGCTCCCGGCGCACGGGTCGCCGGGAGGAGGAAGGGCTCTACAGGGCCTGCCGCACTGGCGGTTTACGGGGAATAGCGGCCCTTGCCCGCGCTCAGGAGCGCATTGAGCATCGGCAGTTCCGGCGGTGGGGCGCGTTCGATGCGGGAATATTCTCGCCCGTCCGGCGTGCGCCGGAACAGGCCCAGCTCCACCAACTCGCGGCGCAGCAGCGCATGGTCGCCGAAGCCGTGATGCTGGTTGAGCAGCTGGTTCATCCGCTTTTCCGCGAACACCTCATGCGCGGGAAGCTGCGCCCACAGCACCCACAGGCACAGTTCCTGAAGGTTGCGCTTCTTGGGCCAGCGCTGGAGCGCGCCCGCGACGTCAAACAGCCGCAGCGCCCTGGCGCAGCGGGCGTGATCGGGCGCGCGGGCGGGCGGCGCGGCCGGTTTCTCCAGTCGGCGGCGGGCCTGCGCGTCGGCCCTCAGATGCTGGAAGTTGCGGAAGCCGGCGGCGCGGGCCAGCAGGTTGAGCAGCTCCACGTGGCCGGGCGGCTGCTCCCGGCCGGTCAGGTCGTTGCGGAGCGTGCGGGCGAGGGCGGAAATATCCGGTGCCTCATAGGCCAGAACGGTTCTGGGCATGACTTATCCTCATGCGTGCCGGACTCTGGAAGGGAGCGTCGGGGTTGCCGTCTTGCGACCGGGCACGGGGACAAGTGCGAAGGTCATCTGTCGTGGTGCAGGTTTAGCTCCCCTTGCGGGGCGGCAACGCCTCGGTGAACTGCGGACCGTGGCGGGGATGTACACGGCGCGCGCGGCGAAGTCCAGCGAGGCAAAAGGCCGTCATTGCGTTGTGAAGCGGCGCGCGATCCCGGCGCATCGCCTGCGGCGATGGCCGGAATGACGGCTGCAGGCAGGGCAGGGGGCGGCTATTCCGCCGCGACGCGCGCGGCCCCGGCGAAATGGCGTTCCATCTCGCGGCGCAGGCGCACCGTATCGTCCTCGACCATCGCGACATCGGCCCAGCCGACGATCTCGCCCTCGGCGATGTCGCGATTGAGTTTGGCGTGGTGGGCGAGGCCGATGGGCAGGCCGCCGCGCGCCAGCGAGGTGCCGGCCGGCAGCAGCTTGCCCCACACCGTGAAGCCGCCTTCGCCGTCCAGCGTCTCGCCGGCTTTCAGCGGGCGCTTGGCCACCGCCACCACATCGGCATTGAAATGCTCGGTGACGCCGGTCGGCTCGCCGCGCAGCGCGGCGGCGGCGACCGAGACCCCGAGCTCCAGCCCGATCATGTGATAGGGGCGATACAGCGCGGTGTAGCGGCCGGAGGAATCCGTCACCACGCCATATTCCTTGAAGCAGCGCCGCGCATAGTCGCCGCTCGGGCCGGGCTCGGCCTCGAACACCACATAGACGCCCCAGCGCAGATCGCGGAACACCGGCCGCCCGTCGCGCTCCAGCGAGGAGACGGTCTCAACCGTGCCGGAATGCTCCAGCACACCGCCGGCCTCGCGCGGGCGCAGGATGCTGGCGAGGTCGTCGACGCCGCAGGGCGGGAACAGGAGGCCGTCCGAGGGCGCCTTGAGGTCGGCGGCATTGGCGATGGCGGCCATCTCGATCGAGGATTTGGTGCCGTCGGCGAAGGAGTTGAACATCTGCGCGTTCATGCCGCCCTGCGCCGCCTGCTCGGGCGTGAGGCCGTAGAGGTCCCAGATCGTGTCCGGGGTCGAGCGGTGGAAGCTCGGCAGGTATTTGGTGCCCTTGCCGGCGCAGACGACGTTGAAGCCGCAGGTGCGGGCCCAGTCCACCATGTCACACACCAACGCCGGCTGGTCGCCATAGGCCATGGAATAGACCACGCCGGCCTTGCGGGCGCGCTCGGCCAGCAGCGGGCCGACCAGCACGTCGGCCTCGACCGTGACCATCACGATGTGCCTGCCGTTCTCGATCGCCAGCAGCGCGTGACGGGCGCCGGCCGCCGGGCTGCCGGTGGCCTCGACCACGACGTCGAGCCCGTCGGCGGCGATCAACGCGCCGGCATCCTCAGTCAGCATGGTGCGCCCAGTTCGGCGCGCCTCGTCGAAGGAGGCGGCGACGGTGGCGCCCGCGTCCCAGCCGGTGCGCTCCAGCGCCTGGCGCGCACGGCTCGCCGACAGGTCGGCGATGCCGAGAAGGTGCAGGCCGGGGGTGGTTCGGATCTGCGACAGGAACATCGAGCCGAATTTGCCGGCCCCGATCAGGCCGACCCGGACCGGGCGGCCGGCATCGGCGCGCGCCTTGAGCATGCGGGCGAGATTCATGGACTTCCTCCCTGTGCGCCGGACGTTACCGGCCATCGGGCGCAGCTTCGGCCGCGCCCGGCGTGTTGATCACGCTGGGGAAGCATAGTCCGAACCGGCGGATACGATCCAGCCGGGACACTCCATTCGGGGAAAACTCTATCCCGCCGCGACCTGATCCTGCGGCGGCGGGCTGTCGGGCACGAGGCCGGGCGGGGTGCCGTCGGCCGGTTGGCCGTTCGCGGCCTGTCCGTTCAGCGGTTGGCCGTTGCGGGGCTGGCCATTGCCGGCGGCGTGAGGCGTGCCCTGTTCCTGGAGCGCGCGGATGCGGTCGGCCAGCGTCGGGCCGGCGCCGTTCTTCTTTCTGGAAGCAGCGCCCGTGGCCAGCAGCGAGACGACGGGCGAGCCGGGGCCTTCCAGCGCGGCGGTGATGCGGGCCACTTCGGCGGCGACCTCGCTGAGATGGGCGCGCAGCAGGCCGGCATCTTCCACCGCCGGCGCGCCCGGAACCACCGGCAAGTCGGCATCGAGGCGGGCCTGCAGCGCGTTGCGCTCCTCGCGCGCCTTGGCCAGCGCGCCTTCCAGCATGGCCTTCTCGGCCTGCAGCATGGTCACCTGATCCTGCGACTGGCGCGCCGAGGTCTCGGCGGCGCGCTGGTAGCTGAGGGCCAGCCCATTGCTGCGCTCGGCCTCGACCCGTACCTCGTCGCGCTCCTTCTCGACCGCGGCGGAGCGCTGTTCCAGCAGCTCGACCGTGATGCGCAGCGCGGACAGCTCGGCGCTGACCAGCGCGGCCTGGCTGGTGGTGGCGGCAAGGCTGGATTCGGTGAGCGACAGGCGCCCGCTGAGGTCGGCGGCGCGGCGGCGCTCGACCGCGAGCTGCTCGGAGGTGGTGCGCAGGCTGGCGCGCTCTTCTTCGAGGGCCGCCGTGGTGCGGGCAAGCCGGTGCTCCAGATCGGCGACGCGCCCGCTCAGCGTGTCGCGCAGCGTGGTCAGCGCGACGTTCTCGACCTGCAGCTCCTCGGCCCGGGTCTGGCTGTCGTCGCGGGCGGCGCGGGCCTCGGCAAGGTCACGCCGCGTGATGTCGAGCGCGGCGGAGACGGTCGCGAGCTCGCTGGTGCGGGCGCCAAGCTCGGTGGCGATCTGCTGGTCGTGGCGCTCCAGCTCGGCATGGCGGATTTCCAGCGCGGCGAGCGTGGCGGAGGTCTCGTCCAGCCTGAGCTGGCGGACCCGCAATTCCTCGGTCTGGCGGCTGATCTGCGCCCATTGCTCGGCGGTGCGCTCGCGCAGCTCGGCGACGTCCATTTCCTGGCGACGCGCCTCCAGGGCGAAGGCGGCGCGCATCTCGTCCTTCTCGGCCTGGAATTCGGTCACGGAGATCGGCATGGCCGCCTCCATGCGCCGGCGCGTCAGCCTGACCGCGCGGCGCCAGACGGCGGGCAGCGTGAGCAGGGCGAGCAGCGTCGCCGACAGGAAGCCGATTGCGGCGTACATGATCGTTTCGATCACGCGGCGGTCTCACCTTGGCTCATGGAACGCCGCGAAGGCAGCGCTCCAACTCATGGAACAGAGCAGTCATACGGGCAGGCACGCGGTCGGCGCCAGCCCGTTTCGAGTGGTCGTCGGCCCTCGCGGCACGCGGAGCGTGCGAACGGGCAACCTTGGCGGAGCCGTTCGGCTGGCCACAGCATAGCGCCCAACCGTTACAAACATCAAAACGGCCGGTCGTGCCGGCCGTCCATCGTCTCTCGTGCGTTGGTCAGAAGGGGTTCCACGTCGCCGCGGGCGTGAATTTCAGGTAGCCGATATTGGCGCCGAGGCGCACGCCGACGCCGGAGCGGATCGGCACCACCACCATGTTGTCGGCTGCGAGCGCGGTCATGCCGAAGCCGGCCACGAAATAGGCCGATCCGGAAATGCCGCCAAAGCGCCGGAAGATGTCGTTGATGGAATTGAGGTTGTAGACCAGGATCATGGTACGCGCGCCGTCGCCGCCGAAATCCCAGCCGAGCGAGGGGCCCTGCCAGAACACCCGCAGGTCGCCGGCATTGCGGGTGTAGAGCGTGCCCTCACCATAGCGCAGGCCGCCGACAAAGGCGCCGCTGCCTTCCTGGCCGAGGATATAGCCATTGGGCTGGCCCCACTGGCTGACCGCCTTCTCGATCGACAGCGCGAGGCCGCGCGAGACCTCTCCGAAGAAGCCGTGGCCCTGGCTGACGAGCTCATCGCTCGAATAGGAACCCTGCTGCTGAGGCTGCTGGGCATATTGCGCCATGGCGGGGGCGGCGGCGAAGGGTACGCAGAGCAGGGCAAGGCAGGCAAACAGGGCGCGCAAGGTCGGCATGGGCGGTCTCGCGGTTGGTCTCGACGATGGACAGGCAGCGGCATGAGGCGTGCCGGGCCGGTCATCCACCGGCACGCACACGTCCCAGCGTATCATTAGCACGTAGTGCGACCTTAGGAAGGCGGAGCGGGGTGCGGCACGCGCGCTAGGGCCGCGCGGTGTAATGCGCCCGCGTCCGCCGACCGGGCGCGAAGCCGCACGGACGCTGGCCTCGTGCGCGGTCCCCGCTTGAATGCAGCCGGTGAGGCATTGCCCGCCGCGGGTTGGCGCGGGCAGGGGTGCGGTGTATCACAACGCCGGTCCGTTCCGCGCGAAAGCGCGGCGATTCGCCCGAATCCGCCTTAACCGAACCTGCCTCCATGGGAGCCCGATGACGACCGCCATCGATCTCGACAAGCTCGACCTCGCCGCCCTGCTGTGCTCGCGCGTGTGCCACGACGTGATCAGCCCGGTGGGCGCCATCGTCAACGGGCTGGAAGTGCTGGAGGACGAGGACGACGCCTCCATGAAGCAGTTCGCGCTCGACCTCATCGCCAAGAGCGCGCGGCAGGCCTCGGCGCGGCTGCAGTTCGCGCGGCTCGCCTTCGGGGCGGCCGGTTCGGCCGGCGCCCAGATCGACACCGGCGACGCCGAGACCGTGGCGCGCGGTTTCATCGTCGACGACCGCACCAGCCTGGAGTGGCAGGTGCCGCGCGCGCTTCTGCCCAAGAATAGGGTCAAGCTGCTGCTCAACCTGCTGCTGGTGGCCGTCGCCACCATCCCGCGTGGCGGGCGCATCGCGGTGAGCGCGACCGGGGAGGGTGAGGCCGGCGGCTTCCGCCTCGTCACCGCTGGCAGTCATGCCCGTATTCCCCCGCATCTGCCCCAGTTCCTTGCCGGCGAGCCGCCCGAAGGCGGCAGCATCGATGCCCATGCCATCCAGCCGCATTACACCGGCCTGCTGGCCCGTGAGGTTGGGATCGCCATCAGCTTCGCGCTGGAAGGCGAGGGGGTGACCATCACCGCCGCTCCGGTGTGAGCGTCCGGCGAAATCGGTATCGACGTCCGTTTCGTTACGGCACCTTCAGACGACATTAACGCGTGGCGGCACATTTTGTCGGCGAGCGCCTCCGGGCGTGCGTCGTATCGAGTGCTGCGTCCATGTTTGAACGAGACTTCTCTTCCGCTCCCGGTGAAAGCGCCCCGGCATCCGGCGCGCGCGCGTCCGGCGTGGCGGAGACGACGAGGCCGGCGGTGGTGCCGCTGCGCCCGCGCGCGCCGGACCCGATTTCGCCTCGGCAGCTTTCCCCTCGCGAAGTCCCGGAAACCGATCTTCTGGTGTTCGCCCTGCGTGGCATGCGCTTCGCGCTGCCGGCGGCGCGCATCGTCGACACGCTGCCGGTGACCGGCGAGCGCTGGGGCAAGCTGCTGAACATGGCCGCCGCGGGCACGCTCGGCAGCAGCGGCCTGCCGCTGATCCGCCTGTCCGCCCGGCTCGGCTTCCCGCCGGAGACGGCGCCCGAGCGCGGCGCGCTGGTGCTGTTCGGAACCGGCGGGCGGGTGCGGGCCACCGTGCTGGTGGACGATGCGCCGGTGCGGATGCGCGCCCGGGTCGCGCCGATGCCGGCGGCCTGGCGTGCGCATTTCCAGCCCTGCGCCGAGCTGATCGAAGGCGTCGCGCTGCTGCCGGACGGCACGCAGGCGGCGATGCTGGACCTTGCCATCGGCGTCGATGCGCCGCGCGCCCGAGTGATGCCGCGCGCCGGGCGCGACAGCGCCCATCTTCTGGTGCGTGCCGGCCGGCGGGAGCTGGAAGCGGTGCGCGTCGCCGCGCTGCGCGGGCTGCAACGGATAGATGACGGAGGGGCCGCTGGCGGGCGCGCGCTGCTGCTGCTTGGTGGCGAAGGCGAGGCGGTCGCGGTCGACGAGGTGATCGGCCTCGCGCCGCAGGGCCGCGTCGAGCGGATCGCCGGCGTGCGCTACCTCGTCGCCTCCAATGGCCGCTACCGGCTGCTGGAGCCCGGCGAAACCAGCCCGGACACGCTGGCGGTGCTGCGTGTCCTGGTGACGGCACCGCCCGGCGCAGCGCGCGACACGCTGCGCGATCTGGTGCGCGCCATGGGCCATGACGTGTCGCTGGCCGACGACCCGCGTGCTGCGCGGCTTGCCGGTGGGCGGTTCGACGTGGTGCTGTTCGACCTCGACACCTATGCCGATGTCCGCGAGGCTGGGATTGCGGTGAGCGATGGCGCGCGGCGTATCGGCCTCTCCGCCCAGCGCGGCATGCCGGTTCCGGCCGGCTTCGAGCGCGTGGTGACGGCGGGCGACGCGGTGGCATTGATCGCGGCGCTGATTGGTAGCGGCGCCTGACGCGCTGCCGCGTCCGAGGCATTCACGCAAAGCCTGTTCACGCATCCCTGATCGCCGCGTCCGCTGGGTCCGTGCTGTTCCTCCTGTCGGCTGGCGGCGGCTGTGCTAGCGTGACCTAGCGCTGCTTCGGCGCGGCAGGATATTCGCGCACGCCATGATTTTCGTCCGTACCCTCCGGCTGCTGCTGACGCTTCTGGCGCTCGGTTTCGCCATGGCGAACCCGGCGGCGGCGGTTCCGGCGATGGCATCGGGCGCCGTGGATGCGACCGCGGAGGCGATGCCCTGCCATGAGACGGCGGCCACGCCGGCCAAGGCGGCGCCCGCTACTCGGTCGATCGCGGGCGGCGCTCATCTGTGCTGCGTGCTGGCCTGCCTCGTGGTTCCGCCGCTCGGCGAAATCGCCTTGAACCATCCGGCGGCGCGCGCCAGCGCGCTTGCGCCAGCGGCGATGCAGGTTCCGAGCGGCCGCCTGGTGGCGATGCCGACCCCTCCGCCGCGCCTTTCCTGAAGCTCGTGCCGAACGGGCGCCGCCACCCCGCGTGGCGCGCCGACGCATCGATCATTCAGGAGTTCACACCATGAAGACCTTCATCCGCGCCGGCTTCTTCGCCGGCAGCCTCATCATGTCCGCCGCCGCCTTCGCCCAGCAGGGCATGCCCTCCGGCAACATGCCCATGCCCCATGGCAACATGCCGGGCATGGACCATAGCGCCCATATGGGCGGGCCCGCTCCTGCGGCGAACGCGAACAGCCCCTCCAGCGCTGCCTTCGCCGCCGCCAATGCCAAGATGCATGAAGGCATGAGCGTGCCGATGACCGGCGACGCCGATGTCGATTTTGCGCAGGGCATGATCCCTCATCACCAGGGCGCGATCGACATGGCCAAGATCGAACTGGCCTTCGGCAAGGATCCGGAGCTGCGCAAGCTGGCCGAGGACATCATCAAGGCGCAGGAGAGCGAGATCGCCTTCCTGAAGAGCTGGCTGGAGAAGAACGCGAAGAAGTAGCGGCCAACCCGACCCGCCATCCCGGAGCTTACGCCCGGGGTGGCGGGGCAAGGTGCGGGGATCGCCGCTGCAAACAAAAACCCCGCCTTGCGGCGGGGTTTCTAGTTGGACGGACCCGGTGTCAGGCCCGCCTCTCGGGAACTCGTCCGGCTCAGGCGGGGATGCGCTGCTCCTGCTCGCCCATCTCCCGCAGCACATAGCCGCGACCCCAGACCGTCTCGATGAAATTGTGGCCCTGGCTGGCATTGGCGAGCTTCTTGCGAAGCTTGCAGATGAAGACGTCGATGATCTTCAGCTCGGGCTCGTCCATGCCGCCATAGAGATGGTTGAGGAACATCTCCTTGGTGAGCGTCGTGCCCTTGCGGAGCGAGAGCAGCTCCAGCATCTGGTATTCCTTGCCCGTCAGGTGCACGCGGGCGCCGCCGACCTCGACCGTCTTGGTGTCGAGGTTCACCACCAGCTCGCCGGTGATGATCACCGACTGGGCGTGGCCCTTCGATCGCCGGACGATGGCGTGGATGCGGGCGATCAGCTCGTCCTTGTGGAACGGCTTGGTGAGATAGTCGTCGGCGCCGAAGCCGAGGCCCTTCACCTTGTCCTCGATGCCGGCGAGTCCGGAGAGGATGAGGATGGGCGTCTTCACCTTCGCCACGCGAAGGCCCTTCAGCACATCATAGCCCGACATGTCGGGCAGATTCAGATCGAGGAGAATGATGTCGTAATCATAGAGCTTGCCGAGATCGACACCCTCCTCGCCGAGATCCGTCGTATAGACGTTGAAATTCTCGGACTTGAGCATCAGTTCGATGCTTTGCGCGGTCGCGCGGTCGTCCTCGATGAGCAAGACGCGCATGCCAATCCCCTTCCCTCGCCACGGCCCCCGGGGTTTCGGCACAATCGGACATTACGCTGCCGAGCGTGACCCCACCCCGCGCCCGGCTTTGGCACCACCGATTCGACCTTCGATGGATTAGGGATAACAAAGTCTGATTCTCCTGCACAAGCGGGGTTCTCGATTTTCTTCGAGTCTTTCCGCAACGCGCTGGAACAGAAACAGAATCTTTGAGTCCAAACCCTAGAGTCGAATCTCAAGAAGTGCCTCTAAGTGAATCCTGCGACTCTGCTTTTCCGCAAAAGCCGACGATCCACACCGGACGGTGACCCGATCATTAACGAGCCCGGTAAACAAATCGTTTCCATCCGCCTGAAGAGTCACAGATTCAGCCGCCAATCGCCGCAATGTCGGCCACGGGGTAAGGAAGCGGCAACATCTGTTGGCGATCATGCCTGTCGCCGCTGCGTAATGGCGGCTCGAACCGGAGGGGTATGCGTCGTGCAGAGCGACCGCATGGGGGCCAGCCGGACGAAAAGCGGAGTAACGCCGGCATGAAGCTCGACACAGCCATCCGCCTCAAGCGGTTCCAGGCGGAGGAAAAGCGCCGTCATTTCGTTCAGATCGAGAGCATGATCTCGGATTTCGACAGGATGGCGCGCGAACTCGACCGGGAAATCGAGGCCGAGGAACAGCGGGCGGGCATTACCGACGCCCAGCACTTCGCCTACCCGACCTATGCCCGCGCCGCGGCGACCCGGCGCGACAATCTGCGCCGCTCCGCCGACGAGCTGAAGCAGCAGCTCGACGATGCCCGCGCGCTGTGGGACGCGGCGGTCGAGGAACTCAAGAAGGTCGAGGCGCTCGGCGAGCGCGAGCGCGGCGCCGACGCGCCGGCGGAAATCGTCAAGAGCGTCGCCGGCCGGGCGCGGGCCAGCCTCTCCCTGTAAACCGTCGCGCGGAACAGGGCCGGGCGGAACGGGATCTGGCGACCCTGTCGTCGCTCAGGGCGCGATGATGGGAATATGCGGCGCCGCCTTGCGCGGCAGCACGCCCGACAGGCGCGGATCGTCCACCACCTCCACCATCTGCGCCACCGGCGCGAAGCCGGCCTTGCGGTAGAAACCGAGGGCGGCGGGGTGGTCGTTGGAGCAGGTGTGCACGAAGAAGCGCGACACCTCGCGCGTCCATACCCGTTCATTGGCACAGTTGATCATGAAGCGGCCGGCCCCCGCGCCGACCAGCGACGGCACCACGCCGAAAAACGCCAGCTCGACATCCGGCGGCTGCCGGAAATCCAGCTCCAGCAGGCCGAGATCGGTCTCGTCCCCGCGCTCCAGCACGTAAATCTCCACCGCCGGATCGGTGATGATCGCGCCGAGCGCGGCGTCGGAAAGCGACTGGCGTGAGAACCACAGCCAGTCCTCGCCAATAGCGGCGAACAGCGCGCGATACCAGCCGACATCCGGCGCGGTGACGCGACGCAGCCGCAAATCCTCGCCACCGCGCTCGGGCAGCGGCGCCGGGCGCGCGCGCATTTCCAGGAAGGTGACGATGGTCGCGACCTTGCCGGGCGGCAGCGCGGTATAGCCGTTGAGATCGAGAACGGGTTTCGGAGACGGGGAGGGATCAGTCACGGGAACCTGCCGGCATTGCTGAACGAGGCCTGTTCTACAGGGCAATGGCGTACCGGCGCCATGGGGACCTTATCAGCGGGGATGGAATTGCTCTCGAACCCCGCCGAGGGTTCACAACTGCGAATTTTCAGATATCTTACGGGTAATTCGAATTATTACACATTACGGAAGTTAATTAGATGACCGTCGCCGTGTCCATCGAATCCGTCGGCAAGAGCTTCGGCAGCGGGGCGCCGGCGCTGTCGGATGTCTCGCTCGACGTGGCGCCGAGCGAGCTGGTGGCGCTGCTGGGGCCGTCCGGCTCGGGCAAGACCACGCTGCTGCGCATCGTCGCCGGGCTGGAGCAGCCGAGCCATGGCCGCGTGCTGTTCAACGGCGAGGACGCGCTCTCCGTCCCGGTGCGCCGGCGCGGCATCGGCTTCGTGTTCCAGAACTACGCGCTGTTCCGGCACATGACGGTGGCGGAGAACGTCGCCTTCGGCCTGCGCTCGCGCCCGCGCGCCGAGCGACCCACGGAGGCCCAGATCAAGTCGCGCGTTGCCGATCTGCTCGCGCTGGTGCAGCTCGAAAGCTATGGCGGGCGCTTCCCGGCCCAGCTCTCCGGCGGCCAGCGCCAGCGCGTGGCGCTCGCCCGCGCTCTGGCGATCGAACCGAAGGTTCTGCTGCTCGATGAACCCTTCGGCGCGCTCGACGCACTGGTGCGCAAGGAACTGCGCAAATGGCTGCGCGAACTGCACGACCGCACCGGCCACACCACGCTGTTCGTGACCCATGACCAGGAGGAGGCGCTGGAGCTTGCCGACCGCGTGGTGGTGATGGGCAAGGGCAAGATCGAGCAGGTCGGCACGCCGGACGACGTGTATGACCGCCCGGCCACCGCCGCCGTGTTCGGCTTCATGGGCGAGTCCAGCCGTATCGAGGTCGAGGTGAAGGACGGCGTGGCGCTGGCCGGCGCCACCCCGATCGCGGCGGCGACGCAGACCGTGCCGGACGGGCCGGGCCTGCTCTATGTGCGCCCGCACGACATTTCGCTCGGCCTGCCGGGTACGCCGGGCCTCAAGGGCCAGGTGCGCGGCTTCCGCCGCCACGGCGCGATCCGCCGGGTCGAGGTCGAGGTCGGCAGCGCGCTGTTCGAGGCCGACATCGCGCCCACGGTGCGGGTGCCGATCGGCGAAGCGGTGGCGGTGCGGCTCGACCGCGCCCGGCTGTTTCCCGGCGGCGGGCTCGGGGTCGATTGCCGCGCCCCGGCGGCGCAGCAGACCGGCGAATACGCGATCTGAAGCCCTCGCGAGGGCGCGCCCCCGCGAGAGTCAGCGCGGCTCCAGCAGCCAGGCTTCCTCATAGGCGGGATGACCCTTGAGGCCCTCCTTCAACGCCGCGCGCTCCAGCCGGGAGACATGGTAGGCCGCACCATAATGGCGGCGTATCTCGTGCTCGGGCACGCTGAAGGGCGGCCCAGCCATCAGGGCGGGGTCGTAGTCGAAGCTGATGAGAAGCTGGCGGGCGTGGTGGCTCAGCGCCGCCAGATGCGCGGTGTAATCGCCTCGCATCGCCTCGGGCAGCGCGACCAGCGCCGCGCGATCATAGACCGCCGACACCGCGCCGAGTGCGTGCCGGTCGAGGTCGAAGATGTCGCCGGCAAACACGGTGATCCCCTCCGCCTCGAACCGCTCCAGCGGCCCCTCGGGAGTAATGGTCGGCATGCGGCCCAATTCGGCGAAGAGCTGTTCCACGGCGAGCCGGCTCAGCTCGGCGCCAGCGACGTGGTAGCCCTGCGCCAGCAGCCAGTGGATATCGAGGCTCTTGCCGCAGAGCGGCAGGAACACCCGCGCGCCGGCGTGCAGTTCCAGCGCCGAAACATGGCGCAGCAGCAGCGGATGCGGCGCGGCGCCGTGAAAGGCGATCTCGTTGTCGCGCCATTTGCGGCGCCAGAACTCGTGATCCATCGCGTGCTCCTGCGGAGAATAGGGAGAGCTTAGCGCGACGTCGCCCGGATGAAACTCCCGAAGGCGCGCGGGCCATCCGCAACCACGATGTCGTCGACCAGCTTGAGCGTTTTCGCGTCGACCACGCTCAGCGTATTGGTCTCCCAATTCGCGACATAGACGAAGGCGCCATCGCGGCTGGCGGCAATGCCTTCCGGGTATTCGCCGACCGCGACCGTGCCGACCGGCTCAAGCGTGGCGAGGTCGAATACGCTGAGCGTGCCGGCATATTGATTGGTGACGAAGCCGCGGCCCTGCGCCAGCGCGACCGCATAGGGCCGCTCGCCGACCTTCACCGTGGCGATAAGCCGGCGGGTGGCGAGGTCGATGACGCTGACATCGTTGGAGGCGACGTTGGCGGTGTAGGCGCGCGTGCCCGCCGCATCGATGGTGACGCCGAACGGGCGGCTGCCGACCTTGATCTCGCCGACCCGCTTAAGGCTCCCCGTGTCGATGAGGCTGACCGCATCGGAATCGCGATCGGCGGAGAGCAGCAGCGCGCCGTCCGGCGTGACCGCGAGGCCGGAGGGGGAATCGCCAGTTTGCACCGTGCCGAGGATCCGCGCGCTGGCCGCATCCACGGCGATGATCCGCGCGCCGTACCAGTCGGCGACATAGGCGATGTCGCCGGAAGGGTGCACGGCAACCCCAACCGGCCCGCCGCCGACATCGACCCGTGCCGTGACCGTGCGGGTCGCGGCGTCGAGGATGGTGAGCGCCTTGCCATCCGGGCTGGTGACGAAGGCGCGGCGACCATCCGGCGACACCGCGATGCCGGCCGGCTTACCGGGAATCGGCAGGCTCGCCACCACCGTGCGGCTGTCGAGGTCGACGATGGAAAGCATCTCCGCCGGCTGCGAGGTGACGAAGGCCTCGTCCGCACGGGCAGGGAAGGCGGCGAGGAGAGCGGCGATCGCCAGAGCGCCCCAGAACGCTCTCCCAAGGGGAGAGGGGGCGATGTCGCGCGTCCCGCAGCCGCCCTCCCGGACGGTCGGAGGCCGGTCCGGGATCGCGCGATTTGTCGGGAGACGCGCAGGCTTACATCTCGCCATGGCGCGGACGATGCGCGGAAGCCGACGCGCGCGCGGCATCGGCGCCCTGTACCTCAGCTGCCGCCTTCGATCTTCTTCTTCAGGTTGTCGAGCCCGGCCTTGTAGAGCCCGGTCACGGCCTTGATCGCGGCTTCGTCGTTCAGTTCCGGCGGCGGATCGTTATTGGGGTAGCCGCGATAGAACGCGCCGCGCCATTCGACTTCCGACTTCTTGCCGTCGTCGAGCGGGGACACCACCAGCCAGGACGAATAATTGGTGACCGGGAGCACCTTCACGTCGACCTTGTCGATCCGGTACATCAGCGTCATCTTTTCCGGCTCCAGCTTGGCGACTTCCTCGTCCACCGTCGCGCCGCCCTTGAGCGTCAGCGTGCGCTTGGCGCCGGGCGCGTTGCCGCCGGTTCCCTCGGTCTTCTCCACCACCGGGATCCAGCCGCCGTCCTGGAAATTCGACACCACTTCCCAGACCTTTGCCGGCGGGGCGTTGATCTCGATCTTCTCGGAGACCTTCTGGCGCGTCGGGCCATGGGCATCGGCGCCACTGAGGGTGACGGCGGCGAGGGCGACCGCGGCGCCGGCCGCGGCAAGGAGTTTCAGCTTCATCGTTTCCATCCCGGAGACTGATTTTGGACCCGGACTTCACGTCCGTTGCGGGCAGTCTACGAAGAGAAACGGCGTTCGTGAACTCTTGGATTCGGGAAAAACTTCCCGATTTCTATATTTGAATTTCCTAAGAAAATTCTTTGAGAATCTTAAGAAAGGCCGCGCCGAAGGCTTCCAGCTTCGCTGCGCCAACACCCTTCACCCCGGCGAGTTCGGAGCGCGTGCGCGGATGCTCCACGGCCATCTCCTCCAGCGTGCGGTCGGCAAACACGACATAGGCCGGCACGTTGCGCTCGGCCGCGAGTTCGCGGCGCAGCGCCTTGAGCTTGCCGAGCAGCGCCGCCTCGGCGGGGGCGAGGTCGGGTCCGCTGTCGCGCCCCGGCTTCTCGCGGCGGCGCTTCACCGGCGCGCGCAGCGTGAAGGCGCGGGTGCCCGCCAGCACCGCCTGCCCGGTCTCTGTGAGGGTGAGCGCACCGAAATGGGCGGCGTCGGCATGCAGCGCGCCGGTGGCCACCAGCTGGCGTAGCAGCGCGCGCCATTCCGTCGCCGGCCGGTCCGCCCCCGCGCCGAAATCGGCCAGCCGGTCATGGCCGCGGGCGCAGACCTGATCGGTACGCTGGCCGGTGAGCAGGCTGGCGATATAGGCCGCGCCGTAGCGCTCGCCGGTGGCGCGGGCGAGGCGCAGGGCGAGCTGGGCCTGCCGGCTGGCATCCACCACCTTGGGCGGATCGCGGCACACGTCGCAGGCGCCGCACGCCCTCGCGCGCTCGCCGAAATAGCCGAGCAGCACCGCGCGCCGACAGGTCACCGCCTCGCAGAAGCCGACCATGGCGTCGAGCCGGCGGGCTTCCATCATCTTGCGCTCGGGCGAGGAATTCTCCTCGTCGAGGAAGCGGCGGCGGGTGGCGATGTCACCGGCGCCATAGAGCAGCAGCGCCTCGGAGGGGAGGCCGTCGCGCCCCGCGCGGCCGATCTCCTGATAATAGGCTTCCAGCGTGCCCGGCGCGTCGGCGTGCAGCACATAGCGCACATCCGACTTATCGATGCCCATGCCGAAGGCGACGGTCGCGACCATGACGATGCCGCGCTCGGCGAGGAAGGTCTCCTGGTTCGCCGCCCGCGCCTCCGGGCTCAGCCCGGCATGGTAGGGCAAGGCGCGGATGCCGAGCGATTGCAGCCGCTCGGCGGTCTCCTCCACCTTCTTGCGCGAGATGCGGTAGACGATGCCGGACACGCCGGGCCGCGCCCGCACGAAGCTCTCGATCTGCTGCGCCGGGGCGGTCTTTTCCTCCACGCCGATGAAGATGTTCGGCCGGTCGAAGCCGGACACGAACACCCGCGCCTGCCCGCCGAGCAGCCGCTCGACGATGTCGGTCTGGGTCGCCTTGTCGGCGGTGGCGGTGAGCGCGACCATCGGCAGGTTGGGGAAGATATCGCGCAGCCGGCCGAGTTCGAGATACTCGGCGCGGAAGGAATGGCCCCATTGCGAGACACAATGCGCCTCGTCCACCGCCACCAGCTTCAGCGGCAGGCGGGAGAGCGCGGCGAGCATGCGCTCGGTCATCAGCCGTTCGGGGGCGAGATAGAGCAGGCGTACCTCGCCCGCCGCCACGCGCCGCCAGATCGCGACATTCTCCTCGCGCGACTTGCCGGAATGGATCGCCTCGGCGGCCACACCCTGCAATTTCAGCGCGTTGACCTGATCGTCCATCAGCGCGATCAGCGGCGAAACCACCAGCGCCAAGCCGCCCAGCACCAGCGCGGGAAGCTGGTAGCACAGCGACTTGCCGGCCCCGGTCGGCATCACCGCCAAAGTCGGCGCGCCGGAGAGCACGGCGTCCACCACCTCCTGCTGGCCGGCGCGGAAGCGGTCGAAGCCGAACACCTCGGCCAGATGGCGCTTCTTGCTGGCCTCCAGCTCGGCTGGCAGCAGGCTGTGCGAGGGGGGCATCATGTTCATCGCGGCGCAGGCGTGCTTTCAGATCTTGGCGCCGGATCGTCAGGCAGGGGCTTGCCGCCTGCGGCGCGGAAGGAAATGGTGCCACCCTCCATGATCCCGCCGAATCGGAGAATCAGTGCGGATGGCACTGGAGCTTACCCTTGCTTTAACCGCTCTGGCGCTGCTGTTCGAGGCGGCATTCGGCTATCCGGCCGCGCTGTACCGCGCGATTGGCCATCCGGTGGGCTGGATCGGCCGGTTGATCGCGCTTCTAGAGCGCTGGCTGAACCGCGAGGAGGCCGCGCCCGGCGAGCGGCGGCTGGCGGGTGTGGCGACGCTGCTGGTGATCCTCGCGGCGAGCTTCGGGCCCGGCTTTCTCCTCCAATCCTGGCTGCTGTCGCTGCCGTTCGGCCTGTTCGGCGTCGCCATCCTCGCCTCCTCTCTGCTCGCCCAGCGCAGCCTTCATCTGCATGTTGCGCGGGTGGCGCAGGGGCTGGATCGCTCGCTGGATGAGGGGCGGGCGGCGGTCTCGCAGATCGTCGGACGCGATCCGCATGTGCTGGACGAGGCCGGCGTCGCCCGCGCCGCGATCGAGAGCCTCGCGGAGAATTTCTCCGACGGCATCGTCGCCCCGGCGCTGTGGATGGCGGTTGGCGGGCTCGGCGGGGCGGCGGCCTACAAGGCGGTGAACACCGCCGACAGCATGATCGGCCATCGCAACCGGCGCTATCTGGAGTTCGGCTGGGCCTCGGCCCGGTTCGATGATCTGGTCAACCTGCCGGCGGCGCGGCTCGCCGGCGCGCTGATCGTCGCGGCCGCCGTGATGGTGCCGGGCGCCTCGCCGGCCAATGCCGCGCGCGCGATCCGGCGCGACGCCCGCCGCCACCGCTCGCCCAATGCCGGCTGGCCGGAGGCGGCAATGGCCGGCGCGCTTGGGCTCGCGCTCGCCGGGCCGCGCCATTATGGCGGCCAACTTTCGGTGGACGGCTATATGGGCGAGGGCGGCCGGCGCGACTGCACCTCCGCCGACATCCGCCGTGCGCTGAAGCTCTACCGGGTGGCGGATACCTTGCTGGTCGCGCTCGCCGTTGCCGGGGCGGCGGCCTTCACGCTCGCGGCGTGGTGAGGGCGCGGCGGGCGCTTATTCCGGGAAGCGCCGCTGCGCCGTCGCTTCGCCCAGCGTCTTGCCGTCGGCGCCGATCGCCAGGATCGACCAGCGATAGGTATGCGAGCCGGAGGGCGGGGAGGGGCCGACCCAGGTACTGTTGAGCGCGCCGCAGGCAATGGTGCCCTTGCCGGACCAGGCGACCTCGCCGCCGCCATGGCGGAAGGACGGCACGTTGAGGTCGGTCATCTTGAGGCGAATTTTCGCGGTGCCCTTCGGCACGTCCTTCAGGACGAAATCGGGCGAGCCGCTGCACCATTTGAAGCTCGCCTGAAAGGCGAAGGCGGGAGAGGCGACGGCGAGCAGGAGCCCCGCGGCAAGGACGGTGGACCCCAGGCGAGACAGGCTGCGAGTCATGAGGATGTACCGTGTTGAGGACACAACCAACGGTATCATGATGGCTGTCGTCCGCAAGGTGCCGCGCCGGCGAAAGCGGCCGTCTTTTCACGCCGCGCGCGCGAGGCCCAGCAGCCGGTCGAGGTCGATGTGCGCGGCGAGGTGGGCGGCCAGCGCGTCGAGCGTCTCATCCACCTGCGCCTCGTAATTCAGCGCGCTCGGTCCGGCGCCGAGGCGGGCGAGCCAGGTGCCGCGCTGGCGGTCGTCGCTGAACAGGCCGTGCAGATAGGTGCCGGCAATGCGGCCGTCAGGGGAGAGCGCGCCTTCCGCGCCTTCTCCATCGATCTGCGCGAACGGGCGAGCGCGGCCGGGGCCGGTGGTCACGCCCATATGCATTTCATAGCCGGAGAACGGTACCTCATCCTGCGTGCGGCCGGTGACGGCGACGAGGCGCTTATCGCCGGCAAGCACGGTGTCGACCTCCAGAAGCCCGAGGCCGGCAACGGTGCCGGGCGGGCCTTCCACGCCGTCCGGGTCGGACAGGGTGCGGCCGAGCATCTGGTAGCCGCCGCACAGGCCGAGCACCCGCCCCCCACGCCGGACATGGGCGAGCAGATCGATGTCCCAGCCGGCGCGCCTGAGATCGGCAAGATCGGCCATGGTGGATTTCGAGCCGGGCAGGATCACGAGGTCGGCGTCGCCCGGCAGCGCCGTGCCGGCGCGGATGCGCAGCACCTCGACCATGGGTTCGGCGTCGAGCGGGTCGAGATCGTCGAAATTGGCGATGCGCGGCAGGATGGGCACGACGATGCGCAGCCGCGCGCCGGGTTTCGCCGGGCGAGGGCCGTCGAGCCCCAGCGCATCCTCGGCCGGCAGCCGCGCCGCTTGCGGGAAGAACGGGATGAGGCCGAGCGCGTCCCAGTCGGTGCGGGTCCCAATCTCATCCATGCCGCTGGAAAACAGCGCGGGATCGCCGCGAAAGCGGTTGACGAGGAAGCCCTTGATCATTGCCGCATCGTCCGGAGGCAGCACAGCTTTCGTGCCGACAAGACTGGCGATCACGCCGCCGCGGTCGATGTCGCCAATGAGAATCACCGGCACATTCGCCGCGCGGGCAAAGCCCATATTAGCGATGTCCGCCGCGCGCAGGTTGATTTCCGAGGCCGAGCCCGCGCCCTCGACAAGCACGAGGTCGGCCTCGCTGCGCAGCCGGGCGAAGCTCTCCAGTACCGGGGCGAGGAGGGCGGGCTTGAGCCTCTGGTAGTCGGCCGCCGTCGCGGTGCCGTGGACGCGGCCCTGCACAATCAACTGCGCGCCGACATCGCTCTGCGGCTTCAGCAACACCGGGTTCATATGCACGGAAGGGGGAATGCGCGCGGCGCGGGCCTGCAGCGCCTGAGCCCGGCC
This sequence comes from Ancylobacter sp. G4_0304, assembly GCF_047501495.1. Lineage (NCBI taxonomy): Bacteria > Pseudomonadati > Pseudomonadota > Alphaproteobacteria > Hyphomicrobiales > Xanthobacteraceae > Ancylobacter > Ancylobacter sp. G4_0304. The sequence continues at coordinate 55,197 of NZ_JAZDRM010000013.1, forward strand.
GATCTCGCCGCCGTCCGGCGTCACGGCTGCATTGTTGGACATGTTCTGTGGCTTGAACGGGCGCACCTTCAGCCCGCGATTGGCGAAGGCGCGGGCGAGGCCGGCGACGATCAGCGATTTGCCAACATCCGAGCCGGTGCCCTGAAACATCAGCGCGAGGGCGCTCATCGCGAACCCTCGCGCTGGAGACGTGCGCTCAGCCCTGCCGGGCTTCGAGATAGTCGACGCGGCGTTCCAGATTGGCCTCGCGGACCATGCCGGGGATCAGGAACAGGTCGATGATCTGCCCGATGCCGAGCAGGCCGACGGTCAGCAGCCAGAGCGCGCCGGTCCAGTAGCGTCCCGTGTAGAAGCGATGGATGCCGCAGACGCCGATCAGGCCGAACAGCCAGAAAAGATAGGCGACGGGGGTGGAACGCATCGAAGCGTTTCTCCATGAACAAGCCACGCCGCAACAGCCGGCGTCCCCCATAAAATAGGCATGCTGTCCCCAAATTTAAGATCCGCTGGGGAAGCTTATTTTTATACATTAATATATTGACTTTTAAGAGAAAATGTGTTATGCGCCGGCTAGTACCCATCTGGGGCGCCCGCGCCCCAGATGGGTACTAGCCGGACAACGATCTTCCAAACCTTTGATTTTAAAACGATTTTTGTCTTTTGTCAATTTTCTGCGCCGGTTCATGGTCCGTGTCCTCGATGCCCTATTAATAGAGATAATTATACGTCTTTTTCTTGGATAAGTCAATGAAAATAAAGGGTAATTTCAGAATTCGATGCCCTGCTGCGCCTTCACGCCCGCGCTGAAATGATGCTTCACCATCGCCATCTCGGTGACGAGATCGGCCGCTTCCACCAGCGCCGGCTTGGCGTTGCGGCCGGTGACGATGACATGGAGGTTCGGCCGACGCGCGCTGAGCGTCGCGATCACCTCGTCGAGCGGCAGGTAGTCGTAGCGCAGGGCGATGTTCAATTCGTCGAGGATGACGAGGCCGATCGCGGGGTCGGCCATCAGCTCGCACGCCTTGTCCCAGGCGCGGGCGGCGCTCGCTTTGTCGCGGGCGAGGTCCTGCGTCTCCCAGGTGAAGCCCTCGCCCATCGAATACCAGCGCACGCGCGGGCCAAAGCTCTCCAGCGCGTCGCGCTCGGCGGAATGCCAGGCGCCCTTGATGAACTGCACCACCCCGACCGAGCCGCCATGGCCGAGCACCCGCAGGGCAAGACCGAAAGCGGCGGTGGACTTGCCCTTGCCGGGGCCGGTGTGGACGATCAGCAGGCCCTTCTCGATCGTCTTCGAGGCGACCTCGGCGTCCTGCACCTGCTTGCGCTTGGCCATCTTGGCGCGGTGGCGCTCGGCCTCGGCTTCCGAGAGTTCGCTCATCATTTCACCTTCATAGGCAGGCCGGCGACCATGAAGATCACGGTATCGGCCTTTGCTGCCACCATCTGGTTCAGCCGGCCCTGGGCATCGCGGAAGCGCCGGGCCAGCGCGTTGTCCGGCACGATGCCGAGCCCGACCTCGTTCGACACGACGAAGCTCGGCCCCGCACGTCGTGCAAGCCGATCGGCCAGCGCCGCGCTTTCCGCAGCGACATCGGCCTCGGCCAGCATGCGGTTCGACAGCCAGAGGGTGAGGCAGTCGAGCAGCAGCACGGCGTCGGCGGGGACCTCGTCCAGGGTGCGGCAGAGGTCGTGTGGCGCGTCATGAGTCACCCAGCCCGCGCCGCGCCGGGAACGGTGGAGCGCGATGCGCTCCACCATCTCGTCATCATAGGCCTGCGCCGTGGCGATGTAGTGCCACGGCGCGCCCAAGCCTTCGGCCAGTGCCTCGGCATGCGAACTCTTGCCGGAGCGGGCGCCGCCGAGGACGAGGGTGAGGGCCACCGCGCGAACGCCTTCGCCGCTCAGCCCGGAACCACCTGTCCGACCAACGCGGCAAAGCCGATGCCGGCCACCGCGGCGCCGGCAAGGCGCGGGGCGAGGGCCGAGAAGGCGCGCCCGGCCACCACCGCCACCCCGATGGCGAGGGTGGACTGGATAATCACCAGGCCGGCCAGATAGGCATAAAGCGGGGTGGGCTCGGCACCGACGATGGATTCGCCATAGGCGTAGCCATGGAACAGGCCGGCCACGGCGAACAGCGCCAGCCACGCGCCCGTGGCGACGCGAACGCCTCCCGCCAGCAACACGCCCGCCAGCAGCACGGATGCGGCGATGACAAGCTCGGCCGCCGGCAGGTCGACCAGCGCCAGATGCAGGCCGACACCCGCCGCGGAAGCCGCGACGAACGCGACCGGCATCCAGAGCGGCATGGCGCCGACGGCCGTGGCGACGCCGACCGCGACCAGGAAGGCGAGATGATCGACCCCGATCACCGGATGGGCGAGACCGGAAATGAAGCCCTCGGCAAAGGTCGAGGGCATGGCGCCGTCCATGGCGTGATGAGCGGCGGCGGGGGTGGCGGCAAGCGCGAGCGCGGCCGGAACCGCCGCCAGAAGCGCAAGCATGCGCGAATACGAAGACGTCATTGTCATCATCCTATGGCCCGCCTTTGCCGGCAGGCCGGAGAGGGAAAGGGTTACGCCGCCCGCTGGGCGAGGCGCGGACGCAGCCAGCCGGCGAGGCCGCCCAGCAGCACCCAGAACACGAAGCTCGCCACGATGCTCGCCACCACGAAGCTGTGGTGCAGCGATTCCGGGATCGGGCTGTCATGGCTGTCGGGCTGCGGCGCGCCGATGGCGTGCGGCGCCACGATCAGCGCGACGCCCAGCACCGCCAGAAGCGGCGTGCGGCCGAAGGCGATCAGCGCCAGCCCGGCGGCGGTGGCCGCCGCCGTTCCCACCCACCAGACCTGCCGCGCGGCAAGGTCGGCGGCGGGCATGGCGGGCAGCTCCGGGGGCAGGCCGAGCCCGGGCGCGAGGGTGAACACGGCGAAGCCGGCAAGCCCCCACAGCACGCCCTGATGCCAGCCCTTGAGCCCGCCGGCAATCTCGCTCGCGGACACCAGCAGCAGCGCGAAGCCGAAGCCGGTAAGCACGGTGAAGATCACCGTGAGCCCATTGCGCTCGAAGCCGTCGGCCGGGGCCCATTCGTCCGCGCCGTGGGAATGCTCGTGCGCGGCGGTGCCGGGGGCGTGCTCATGCGCGGTCGTTTGCGCCGGCGCTTCTTCACCCGCAGGCTCGAAAGTCTCCGCCTGAAGAATCAGCGGAACGGTGGTGAAGAGGTGAAGCCCCGCGCCGGCAAGGCCGGTGCCGATGCCGGAAAGCGCGGCGACGAACAGAATCGTCCTGAAGACAGACATGGAACGTCCCCCGGTTCAGTGGCAGGGGAAGGCGTTCGCGTGGCGCACGTCATGCGTCGCATTATGCGCGGCGCTGACATGGGAGAAGCCCACGCCGCCGAGAACGACAACGCCGAGCAGGGCGGCGAAGGTGATCTGGATCGCGCGGGAGGCCGGGGATTCGGCGGAAAGGCTGGGGGCGGACGTGGTCCGTTCGGTCGTCATGACAGGCTCCTTTGGCCCTCCACCCGAGGGCCAGTGCGGGTTGCGTCGTCGGCCGGTCTCCTGGCTCGCGGGTCCTCGCCCGTTCCCCGCCTTCCCGGCGCCAAGGCGCCAGTGGCATGTGGAGTGGGCTCGCCGCTTACAGTTGCGGGGGCAGCCGCGGATTCGGCATCCCTCGAAGACCGAGCAATGCCCCACCGCGTTCCCGTCTTGCGTCCCGTGTGGATCACGGGAACCGACGACAGGGCGCGACTATAGCCGCCGTCGCCCCGCCTGCAAATGGAAGATGTGGCGGCATTGGGGCACATCGGCGTTGCGCGGCGCCGCGTTGACATTCCAGCCCTGCGCTCCTTAAGTGCGGCGACCGACGGTTCCTTCCTGCCAGGGAGGGATGAAAAGGGAATGCGGTGAGGGGGCCTTGCGAGAGGCGCCCGATTCCGCGGCTGCCCCCGCAACTGTAAGCGGCGAGCCCGTGCCACAAGTCCACTGGAGCGATCCGGGAAGGCGGCATGAGGGCTGTGACCCGCGAGCCAGGAGACCTGCCGTCGGTTCGGTCCTCATGCCGGCGGGGTGCCCGGCATCGGAGAGCCCCGCGTTTTTGCGCGGGCTCGCGCGGAATGGCTCCGCGGCCGGCGCATCCCGTTCCGCCCTTATGGCCCTCGTGGAGACGCCGCATGACCGCCGCCGCAACCCTTTCAAAGGTGCCGTGCACCATCGTCACCGGCTTTCTCGGCTCGGGAAAGACCACGCTGATCCGCCATGTGATGGAAAACGCCAAGGGCCGCCGCCTCGCGGTGATCGTCAACGAGTTCGGCGATGTCGGCATCGACGGCGAAATCCTCAAGGGCTGCGGCGTCGAGGCCTGCCCGGAGGAGAACATCGTCGAGCTGGCCAATGGCTGCATTTGCTGCACGGTGGCGGATGATTTCGTGCCCGCGCTTGACGCCATCCTCGCACTGAGCCCGAAGGTCGATCACATCCTGATCGAGACCTCGGGCCTCGCTCTGCCCAAGCCGCTGGTGCAGGCGTTCCACTGGCCGGCGATCAAGAGCCGCGTCACGGTGGACGGCGTGGTGGCGGTGGTGGACGGCGACGCGCTCGCCTCCGGCCGGGTGGCGCACGACCACGACGCGCTGGCCGAACAGCGCGCGACCGAGGTGGTGCTCGACCATGACGACCCGATCGAGGAGGTGTTCGACGATCAGATCGCCTGCGCCGACCTCGTGGTGATGACCAAGGCCGACCTGATCGACGCCGATGGCGCCGTGCGCGCCCGTGCCGCGCTCGATGCCGAACTGCCGGCGGGCGTGCGGGTGGTGAGCGTGACGCAGGGCCGGCTCGATCCCGCCGTGCTGCTGGGCCTCGGCGTGGGGACCGAGGACGATATCGAGAACCGCAAGACCCACCATGACGACGAACTCGACCACGACCACGACGATTTCGACAGCTTCGTCGTCGACGTGCCGGAAATCGCCGACCCGGCGGAATTTTCCGCCCGCGTCGCCCGCGCGGCGAGCGAGGCCGATGTGCTGCGGGTGAAGGGTTTTCTCGCGGTGGCGGGCAAGCCGATGCGGCTGCTGGTGCAGGCGGTGGGCCCCCGCGTGGCGCACCAGTTCGACCGCCCGTGGGGCGCCGAGCCCCGCGCCGGCCGGCTGGTGGCCATCGGGCTGAAGGGGCTCGACCGCGCGAGGGTCGAGGCCATTCTCGCCGGGCAACCGGAAACGGTCTGAGCGGCAGGGCGGCGATCGCGCGGAAATCGGACCGCGCGGACATTACCCTGCGGGCGATCCCGGCTCTCGCTAGGCTCGGCCAGGACGAGCGGATGAAACAGGCTCATGCACATTCTCGCCACCACCAGCGCTTCGCTCGACGATCTCGCCGAGCCGGTGGACCTCGCCCAGACGCCGGGCGAGATGGTGGTGGTGTCGTTCACCGACAGTGATCTGGGGGCAATGGCCGCCGCCTATGAAGGCGAGAGCGACAAGCTGCCGAGCCTGCGCCTCGCCAGCCTGCGCGATCTCAAGCACCCGATGTCGGTCGACCTCTGGATCGACCGCGTGGCCGCCCATGCGCGCCTTATCGTGGTGCGCCTGCTCGGCGGGCTGGACTGGTGGCGCTATGGCGTCGACCGGCTGAGCGCGCTGGCGCGCGAGAAAGGCATCGCGCTCGCCGTGCTGCCGGGGGAGGATCGCGACGATCCGCGCCTCGGCGAAGCCTCGACCCTGCCGGTCGAGGAACTGGCCGCGCTGCTGGGCTATTTCCGCGCCGGCGGTCCGGCGAACATGCGCGCCCTGCTGCACCGTATGGCGGGCCATGCCGGGGTGGTGCTGGACGCGCAGCCGCCGCAGCCAGTGCCGCTGGCGGGGTTTTATACGTGGAAGGGCGGCCCCTCACCCCGCCCGCTCCACGACGGGGATATCCGTCCCGTCATCCCCGTCATCTTCTATCGATCCATGTGGCTCGCCGGCGATACCGCGCCGGTCGATGCGCTGTGTGTGGAGCTGGCGGCGCGGGGCCTCGAACCCTGCCCGATCTTCGTCGCCAGCCTGAAGGAGCCGTCCTCCATCGCCTTCCTGCGCGAGGCGCTCACGGCGCGAAAGCCGGCCGTGATCCTGACACTGACCGCCTTCGCCGCCGCCGAGCCTGGGGAGGCCACCGTGCTCGACGCGCCGGGGGTGCCGGTGCTGCAGGCGGTGGTGGCGACCACGCGGCGCGAGGCGTGGCGCGAGGGCGCGCGCGGGCTGACCGGCGCGGACCTTGCCATGCATGTCGTGCTGCCCGAGCTCGACGGGCGCGTCCTCGCTGGCGCGCTCTCGTTCAAGGCGCCGGCGGAGCGTGAGAGCGTGCCCGGCTTCGCGGCGCTGGTGAACCGCGCGGAGCCGGACCGGGTGGCGCAGGTTGCTGACCGGGTGGCGGCGCTGGCGCGCCTTGCCGCGCTTCCTGCCGCCGAAAAACGGATAACGGTTCTCATGCCGGAATATGCCGGCGCACCGGGCCGTACCGGCTGGGCGGTGGGGCTCGACGTGCCGGCGAGCGTGCGGGCGCTGCTCGATGATCTGCGCGCGGCGGGCTATCGCGTCGAGGGCGCGCCTTCGGACGAGCGGCATTTGCTGGAGATTTTGGGCGGGCGCGCCCTTACCCAATCCTCTCGGGCGTTCCCGGGTGAACGGGTCGGCGATGTGCGCCCAGTGGATGCCTCTCCCTCGGTTCACCCCGCCGCGACGCTCGACCTCGCCGCTTACCATGCGCGCCTTGCGGCACTGCCCGACGAGGCGCGTGCCTCGCTCCACGCGGCATGGGGCGCGCCGGAGGACGACCCGGATCTCATCGGCGGCGCCTTCCGGTTCTGCGCCCGTGCCTTCGGCAACGTCACCGTGGCCATCGCGCCCGATCGCGGCAGTTATGCGGAGCGGCGGGCGCAGTATCACGACCCCGCGCTGCCGCCGCGCCATGGTCTTGTCGCCTTCGGTTTCTGGCTTCAGGACCACGCCGACGCGCTGGTGCATATGGGGGCTCATGGCACGCTGGAATGGCTGCCGGGCAAGCAGGCCGCGCTGACCGGCGCGTGCTGGCCCGAGCTGGTTCTGGGCCGCCTGCCGGTCGCCTATCCGTTCATCGTCTCCAATCCCGGCGAGGCCGCGCAGGCCAAGCGCCGCATCGCCGCCGTGACGCTCGGCCATCTGCCGCCGCCGCTCACGGAGGCCGCGCTTGCCGGCGAGGCGCAGGAGCTGGAGCGGCTGGTCGATGAATACGCGCAGGCCGAGGGGCTCGACCCGCGCCGTCGCGAGAAGCTGGCGCGGCTGATCGTGGAAGAGGCCCAGCGCACAGGATTTGCCCGCGACGCCGGGCTGGAGGGCCAGCCCGAGACCAATGAGGCGCTGCGCCGGATCGATGCCTTTCTGTGCGACCTCAAGGATTTGCGGCTCAAGGACGGCTTTCACGTCTATGGGCGCGGCCCCTGCGGCGCGGCCGAGCGTGACGGGCTGCTGGCCGCGCTGGCCGGACGCCGCGTCCCGCCGGGCCCGGCCGGTGCGCCGGGGCGCGGGCGATCCGATGTGATGCCGACCGGCCGCAACCTCTACGCCAGCGACCCGCGCGCGCTGCCCACCCCGACCGCCATGGACCTTGGCCGGCTGGGCGCGGACGAGGTGCTGCGCGCCTATATGCAAGCCCATGGCGACTGGCCGCGCGCCCTGGTGCTCGATTTGTGGGGCAGCGCGACGCTGCGCACCGGCGGAGAGGAGATCGCGCAGGGGCTGGCGCTGATCGGCGCCCGGCCTGTCTGGGACCCGGCGACCGGCCGGGTGACCGGCGTCGAGGTGCTGCCCTGCGCGGTGCTGGGGCGCCCGCGCATCGATGTCACCTTCCGCATCTCCGGCCTGTTCCGCGATTTGTTCCCGGCGCAGATCGCGCTGCTCGACGCCGCGCTGCGCGCAGTGGCGCGGCGGGACGAGAGCGCGGAGGAGAACCCGCTGGCGGCGGCCGGCGAGGACGCGCCGCGCATCTTCGGCACCGCGCCGGGCGCCTATGGCGCGGGGCTCGACATGCTGGAGGCCGACGCCTCACGCGAGGCGGTGGGCGATGCCTATCTCGCCAGCGCCTCCCACGCCTATGGCGGCGCGGAAGGGGAGGCGCGGCCGGTGCCCGGCGCGTTCGTCGCGCGGGTGGCGGCGGCGGACCTTCTGGTGCACGGCGCCGACGACCCCGGCCGCGACCTGCTGGAGGGCGATGGCGACCTCGCCTTCATCGGCGGCTTCGCGGCGGCGGCTTCAAAGCTCGGCCGGCTCCCGGACCTCGTGGTGCTCGACACCGCCGATCCCGCCCGCCCTAAGGCCCGGCCACTGGAGCAGGCTCTGGCGCGGATCGTGCGCGGGCGGGTTCATCCGCGTTACATCGCGGGTCTCACGCGCCACGGCCCGCGCGGTGCGGCGGAAATGGCGGAGACGGTCGACCGGCTGGTTGGCTTCGCGCAGGTGACGCGCGCCGTGCCCTCCCATCTTATCGAGCTGGTGCACGACGCCTATGTCGCCGACGAGGCGGTGCGCGCCTTCCTTGCGCAGTCCTCGCCCGAGGCGGCGCGCTTCATCGCCGCGCGGCTGGAGGAGGCCCGTCGCGGCGGGCTCTGGCATCCGCGCCGCAATGATGCGGCCTTCCATGGCGAGGCGCTGCGGGCGGCGGCGGGGAGCGCGGGATGACGGCTTCCCTGCGCCGAGGCGCCTGCCCGAGCCTGCCCGAGCCGATGAAGACCGGCGACGGGCTGCTGGCCCGCCTCGTCCCCGCCGAACCGCTCACCCCGGCAAAGCTTGCCGGCCTCGCCCGGCTGGCGCGCGAACTGGGCAATGGAGTGGTGGAAGTGACCGCGCGCGGCAAGTTGCAGCTCCGCGGCCTCACCCCGGAAACCGCGCCGCGTCTTCCCGCCGCCATCGCGGCGCTCGGCATCGCGGTGCGGCCGGGGCTGGCGGTGGAAGTTCCAGCGCTGGCGGGACGGGCGCTGGACGCCGCCTTCGACCCCCGCCCGCTGGCCCGCGCGATCGAGAGCGGCGCTGCGCCTTGCGCTCCGGAGCTGGCGCCGAAAGTCTCGGTGGTGGTGGATAGCGGCGGCGCGCTCAACCTCTCGGCGCTCTCCGCCGATCTCGCGCTGACGGTCGGCGACGAGCCGGGATCGGTGCGGCTGGTGCTCGCCGGCCAGCCGATCGGCACCCTACCCGAGGCGGAGGCCGCCGATATGGCGGTCGCGCTGCTGGCGCGCCTCGCCATGCGCGGCCCGGCGGCCCGGATGGCCGAGCTGATGCGCGAGGAGCTCCAGATCGAACCGCAGGACGCGGCGCCAGTCCAAACCGCCGAGCCGGTCGGGCTTCACCCGCTGCGCGAGGGCGGGGTGGCACTAGGCCTCGCACTGGCTTTCGGCCATGGCCAGGCGGATGCGCTGGAGCGGCTTGCCGCTTACGCCGAAGCCGAGGGCGTGGCCGGCATCGAGCCGGCCGCTGGGCGGGCGCTGCTGCTATCAAGCCTGAGCGCGGACGCCGCCGCCCGGCTGTGCGAGCAGGCGCACGGGCTCGGTTTCATCACCAATCCGGCCGATCCGCGCCGCGCCGTCTTCGCCTGCGCCGGCCGGCCCGCCTGCGGCGCCGCAACGCTGGAAACCCGGCCGCTGGCGCTCGCGCTCGCCCCACTCATGCGGGGGCGCACCCTGCATGTGTCGGGCTGTCCCAAGGGCTGCGCGCATCCCGCGCCCACCGCTTTCACCATCGTGGGGCTGGACGAAGGGGCCGGGATCGTGGTCGAAGGCTCCGCGCGCGCCGCACCCGCCGGGATCGTGCCGGTGGCAGAGTTGCGCGCGAGGATGGAATCCATGCTGGCCGCAGAGGGGCAGGAATGACGGCGACCGACGGTTCCGCGCCGTTCGACTATGTCCGCGACGGCACCGCGATCTATGAGCGCTCCTTCGCCATCATCCGCGCGGAGGCCGAGCTCGGCCGCTTCACGCCCGAGGAGGCCGATGTCGCGGTGCGCATGATCCATGCCTGCGGGCTGGTGGAAGCTGCCGCCGCCATCGACTTCGCGCCCGGCGCCGTTCGGGCGGGCCGCCGCGCGCTCGCCGCTGGCGCGCCGATCCTGTGCGATGCGCAGATGGTGGCCCACGGCATTACCCGCGCCCGGCTCCCTGCCGGCAATGAGGTGATCTGCACGCTGAACGACCCGGCCGTGCCGGAGCTTGCCGCGCGGCTCGGCACCACGCGCTCGGCGGCGGCGCTGGAACTGTGGCGCGACCGACTGGAGGGCGCGGTGGTTGCCATCGGCAATGCCCCGACCGCGCTGTTCCATTTGCTGGAAATGCTCGATGCCGGGGCGCCGAAGCCGGCGGTGATTCTCGGCATTCCCGTCGGCTTTGTCGGCGCGGCGGAATCCAAGGACGCGCTGGCGGCCGGCGATCACGGCGTGCCGTGGATCGTGGTGCGCGGGCGGCTCGGCGGCAGCGCGATGACGGCGGCCGCGGTCAACGCACTGGCGAGGCCCGGCATATGAATTCCGGCCATCTGATCGGTGTCGGCGTGGGACCGGGCGACCCGGAGCTGATGACGCTCAAGGCGGTGCGGGCGCTCCAGCACGCCGATGTGGTCGCCTATTTCTCCAAGCTCGGCAATGCCAGCCACGCGCGCGCCATCGCTCACACCCATTTCCGCGCCGGCATCGAGGAACTGCCGCTTGGCTATCCCGTGACCACCGAGATGCCGAAGGACGAGACGCCCTATCGCGCGGCGATCGACGCCTTCTACGAGCAGGCCGCGCAGGTGGTCGCGGGCCATCTCGACGCCGGACGCACCGTGGCGGTGCTCTCCGAGGGCGATCCGCTGTTTTACGGCTCCTATATGCACCTGCATGTGCGGCTGGCCCATCGCTACCCCACGGACGTGATTGCCGGGGTCACCGGTATGTCCGGCTGCTGGTCGCAGGCCGGCACGCCGATCACGCAGGGCGACGACGTGCTGAGCGTGCTGCCCGGCACACTCTCGGAAGACGCGCTCACCGAGCGGCTTGCCGGAACCGATGCGGCGGTCATCATGAAGGTCGGGCGCAACCTGCCGAAGATCCGCCGCGCGCTGGCCCGCGCCGGCCGGCTGGATCGGGCGCTCTATGTCGAGCGCGGCACCATGACAGGGGGCCACCATGTCCCGCTGGCGACGCGACCGGAGGAGCCCGCGCCCTATTTCGCCATTGTGCTGGTGCCCGGCTGGGAGAAGAAGCGGTGAGTGGAACTCTCTATGTGGTCGGCCTCGGGCCGGGCGATCAGCGCTTCCTCATTCCCGAGGCGGCGGACGCGCTGGCGCTGGCCGAGGCGGTCTATGGCTATGGCCCCTATGTCGAGCGCGTGCCGGCGCGCGAGGGGCAGGCGCGCCATGCCTCGGACAACCGTGTCGAGCTGGAGCGCGCGCAGGACGCGCTGGCCCATGCCGCCTCGGGTGCCCGCGTCGCCATGGTCTCGGGCGGCGATCCCGGCGTGTTCGCCATGGCGGCCGCAGTGATCGAGGCGATTGAACAGGGGCCGGAAAGCTGGCGGCAGATCGAACTGCTGATCGTGCCGGGCATCACCGCCATGCTGGCGGTCGCGGCCAAGGCCGGCGCGCCGCTGGGGCACGATTTCTGCGCGATTTCGCTGTCGGACAATCTGAAGCCGTGGGAGGTGATCGAGAAGCGCCTCCGGCTCGCGGCGCAGGCGGGGTTCGCCATGGCGTTCTACAACCCGGTCTCCAAGGCGCGCCCGCACCAGCTCGACACCGCTTTCGACATTCTGCGCGAGGAGCTGCCTTCGAGCGTGCCGGTGATCTTCGGCCGCGCGGTGGGGCGGCCGGACGAGCGGCTGCGCGTCGCCCCGCTCGCCCATGCGCGCGGGCACATGGCGGACATGGCGACCTGCATCATCGTCGGCTCGATCGAAACCCGAATCGTGGAACGGCCGGGCAAGCGGGCGCTGGTCTATACGCCGCGCCGGGCGGTAGATGCATGAGATCGGGATGCATGAGGGCGCGGCTGCCGGCGCTCCAGCCAGGCCAGCGCGTCCTCGATGGTCGCGACGCTCTCCACCGCCGGCCGCGCCGGGCGGGCGAGCATGATCACCTCGATGCCGAGCGCGCGGGCGGCGGCGATCTTGGCATAGGTCTCCGGTCCGCCGCTGTTCTTGGCGAGCACGGCGTCGATGCGGTGGCCGGTGAGCAGGTCGCGCTCGTCCGGTTCCGCGAAGGGGCCGCGCGCTTCGATGTATGCGGCGGAGGGCAGGGCGAGGCGGGGCTCGACCGGATCGATGCTGCGGATCAGGTAATGGTGCTGCGGGGCGCTCTCCAGAGCCTGCACCTCGTTGCGGCCCAGCGCAGCGAACACACGGCGCGGGGCGGCTCCCAGAGCGGTCAGCGCCTCCGCGAGGCTTGCCGCTTCGCGCCAGATGTCGTCGGGTTGCGGCTTCCAGGGTGCGCGGGCCAGCGCCAGCAGGGGAACGCCCGCGATCTGCGCGGCTTCCGCGACATGGGCCGACATGATGGCGGCGAAAGGGTGGGTGGCATCGATCACGGCATCGATGCGCTCGGCTTCGAGATAGGCGACAAGTCCCTCCACCCCGCCAAAGCCGCCGGTGCGCGTCGGCAAGGCGAGCGCCAGCGGGTTGCGCGTGCGGCCGGCAAGCGACACGCTGGCCTCGAATGCGGGCCGGGCCGCCAGCGCCTCGGCGAGGCGACGCGCTTCGCCCGTGCCGCCCAGAACCAGCACGCGCAGCCGCGCGTTCGAGCCTGAAGGCGTGTCGATGTCGGAAGCCGCCATGCCGGACTGTGATCCTCTCGCGCAAGGCGTCGAGCCTGTAGCAGGCCGGCGCTGGTTGTCCATCGTCGGCATCGGCGAGGACGGGCTCGCGGGGCTGTCGCCGGCCGCGCGGGCGCTGATCGAGCGGGCCGGTATCGTCTTCGGCGGCGCCCGCCATCTGGCGCTGGCCGGCGAGGCTGTGCGCGGGCGGGCCGTCGCGTGGGCCAGCCCATTCGAGGAGGGCGTGCGCGAGGTGCTGGCGGCGCGCGGAAAACATGTCTGCGTGCTGGCCTCCGGTGACCCGTTCCTCCATGGCGTCGGCTCGGTGCTGGCGCGCCATGTGCCGGCGGAAGAGATGCAGGTGGTACCGGCTCCGTCCGCCTTCAGCCTTGCCGCCTCGCGGCTCGGCTGGGCGCTACCCGATATCACCTGCCTGTCCGTCCATGGCCGACCGCTCGATCTCATCCGCCCGCATCTGCATCACGGCCGCCGGCTGCTGGTGCTGACCTCGGATGCCGACGGCCCGCGGGCGCTGGCGGCGCTGGTGACGGCGGCGGGGTTCGGCGGCTCGCGGCTTCATGTGCTGGAAGCGCTGGGCGGCGCGCGGGAGCGGGTGCGCGGCGTCGCGGCGGAGGCCTTCGACCTCGCGGACATCAACCCGCTGAACGTGGTCGGCCTTGAGGTCGAGGCGGGAGAGGGCGCCCGGCTCATCGCGCTGACGCCCGGCCTGCCGGACGAGCTGTTCGAGAATGACGGCCAGCTCACCAAGCGCGAGATAAGGGCGACGACGCTCGCTGCGCTGGCGCCGCGCCGGGGCGAGCTGCTGTGGGACATCGGCGCCGGGGCGGGCTCGGTCGCGATTGAATGGATGCTCGCCGATCCCTCGCTGAGGGCTATCGCGATCGAGGAACGCGAAGCGCGCGCCGCCCGTATCGCCCGCAATGCCGGCGCGCTCGGTGTCCCCGGCCTCGTGCTGGTGCAGGGCACCGCACCGTCGGCGCTGGCCGGGCTACCGGCGCCGGACGCGATCTTTATCGGCGGCGGCGCGAGCGAGGCGGGTGTGATGGACGCCGCGCTCGACGCGCTGAAGCCCGGCGGGCGGCTGGTGGTGAACGCGGTGACGCTGGAGACCGAAGCGCTCCTGCTGGCGCGCCATGCCGCGCTCGGCGGCGAACTGATCCGCATCGCGGTTTCCCGCGCCGCACCTGTCGCGAACATGACCGGCTGGCGCCCCGCCATGCCGGTGACGCAGTGGAGCTGGGTGAAGCCGACGGGGACGGCGCGATGATCGTGGCCGGGGTCGGCAGCCGTCGCGGCGTGACCGCGCAGGAGGTCTGCGCGGCGGTGCGCGGCGCCATGGAGCGCCATGGCGTCAAGCTCCACGAAATTTCGCTGATGGCGACCCCGGCGCAGAAGGGCAGCGAAGCCGGCATCATGCGCGCGGCGCTCGATCTCGGCCTTTTGCTGGTGATGGTGCCGCAATCGCAGATGGAAGCCGCCGGCACGCGCGTGCTCTCCCATTCCGAACGGGTGGTGGCGCTGATGGGGGTGCCCTCGGTGGCGGAGGCCGCCGCGCTTGCCGCCGCCGGGCGGCGCTCCACCCTGATCGGTCCGCGCTTCGTGCTCGGCCCCGTGACCTGCGCGCTGGCGCGTGAGGCGGAGGCATCATGACCGTGCATTTCATCGGCGCCGGTCCCGGCGCGGCCGACCTCATCACCCTGCGTGGGCGGGACCTGATCGCGCGCTGCCCGGTGTGCCTTTATGCCGGCTCGATCGTGCCTCGCGAGATGCTGGACTGGTGCCCGCCGGGTGCCCGTCTCGTCGACACCGCGCCGCTGTCGCTGGACGAGATCGAGGCGGAGTTTCGCGCTGCCGATGCCGCCGGGCTTGATGTGGCGCGGCTGCAGTCGGGCGACCTGTCGATCTATTCGGCGGTGGCCGAGCAGATCCGGCGGCTGGAGCGCGCCGGCATCGCCTATACGCTCACCCCCGGCGTGCCGGCCTTCGCGGCGGCGAGCGCGCTGCTGGGGCGCGAACTGACCGTGCCGGGCGTCGCGCAGAGCGTGGTGCTGACCCGCGTCTCCGGACGCGCCTCCGCCATGCCGCCGCGCGAGACGCTGGAGGCCTTCGGCCGCACCGGGGCGACGCTCGTCCTTCACCTCGCCATCCATGCGCTCAGCGAGGCGGTGCGCGAGCTGGCGCCGCTGTACGGCGCCGACTGCCCGGTCGCCGTGGTGGTGGAGGCGACGCGCCCGGCGGAGCGGGTGATCGCCGGCACGCTCGGCGACATCGAGGACCGCGTCGCCGCCGAGCCGGTGGAGCGCATGGCGCTGATCCTGGTCGGCCCGGCGCTGGCGGCGGACGGATTCCGCGAGAGCGCGCTTTACGACGCCCATTACCAGCGCCGGTTTAGGGGGCGCGAATGAGCGCGCGCCTTCGTCGACGGGTGATTTCTTCCTTCTCCCCGAGGAGGAGAGGGGGCATGGCGCGCCATGCTGAGGCCAGCGCATCAGGAATCGCGCAATGAGTCCCCGCGGCCTGACTTCCCAAGGCTTCATCATCGCCGCGCCGCGCTCGGGCTCCGGCAAGACCACGGTGACGCTCGGCGTCGTGGCGGCGCTGGTACGGCGAGGCCTGCGCGTGCGGGCGGTGAAGTCCGGGCCGGACTATATTGATCCCGCCTTCCACGCCGCCGCCAGCGGCCTGCCGGGGCTCAATCTCGACAGCTTCGCCATGGCGCCGGAACTGGTCGATGCGCTGGCGGGCGACGCGGCGCGCGAGGTGGACCTCGTGATCATCGAAGCGTCGATGGGCCTGTTCGACGGCATTGCCGGCGAACCGGGGCGCAGCGGGGCTGCCGCCGATCTTGCCGCGCGGCTGAAGTTGCCCGTGGTGCTGGTGCTCGACATTTCCGGCCAGTCGCAATCGGCCGCCGCCGTGGTGCGCGGCTTTGCCGGCCACGATCCCGGCGTGCGAATTGCGGGCGTTGTGCTCAACAAGGTGGCAAGCGAACGCCATCGGGTGCAGGCGAGCGAGGCGATCGCTGCGATCGGTATTCCGGTCGTGGGCGCGATCCCGCGCGATGCAGCGGTGAGCCTGCCCGAGCGCCATCTCGGCCTGGTGCAGGCCGCCGAGCATCCCGCCTTGGCGGAGCATTTCGATCGGCTGGCGCAGATGGCGCAGGCGCATATCGACCTCGACGCGCTGCTGGCGCTTGGTGCGCCCGTGGCCGCGCGCGTGTCCGCGCCGGTGCCGCTGCCCCCGCCCGGCCAGCGGATCGCGCTCGCCAGCGACGTCGCCTTCAGCTTCACCTACCCTCATGTGGTGGAGGGCTGGCGGCGTGCCGGGGCGGAGATCGTGCCATTCTCCCCGCTTGCCGACGAGGCGCCGCGTAGCGATTGCGATGCCTGCTGGCTGCCGGGTGGCTATCCCGAGCTCCATGCCGGCCGGCTGGCGGGCGCCGCGCGATTCCGCGACGGGGTGCGGGCGTTCGCCGCGGCCGGTGGCATGGTTCATGGAGAATGCGGGGGCTTCATGCTGCTTGGCGAGGCGCTGGAAGATGCCGATGGCCAGACCCACGCGATGCTCGGCCTGCTCGGCCATGCCACCAGCTTCCGCAAGCGCCGGCTCAATCTCGGCTATCGCCGTGCGGTGACGCTGGCGGCCTCCGGCATCGGTCCGGCGGGGCTGCCCCTGCGCGGCCACGAATTCCATTATGCCAGCGTCACACAGGCGGGCGACGATGCGCCGCTGGTCGCGCTGAGCGACGGGCAGGGTAAACCGATGGGCGAGGCGGGCGGCCGGCGCGGGCCGGTCTCCGGCGCGTTCTTCCACCTCATCGCCACGGAGTGAGCCAATGACCCTGTTCCGCCGCCTGATCGTCCTTCTCGCGGGCTTGTTCGGCATGGCCGGGGTCGCCGCCGCCGCCGCCGGCGCCCATGCCTTTTCCGACCCCGCTTTGACGACCGCTGCCACTTTCCTCATGATCGGCGCCTGCGCGCTGGCCGCGACCGCCGCGCTCGCCATCGCGCAGGGGCCGGGCTGGTCCTTCGCCGACGTGTCCGGCGGGATGATCGCGCTGGGCACGGCGCTGTTCAGCGGCGCGCTGGCCGGCCGTGTCGTGTGGAACGTGGTGATTTTTCCCATGGCGGCGCCGACGGGCGGTACTATTCTGATGGCCGGATGGCTGGTGCTGGCGCTGGCCGCGTTCAGGAGGCGGAGCGGCTGACGGCAAGTTGGCCAAAAGGTTGCATAAGGGAAACCGATATCCGCCGATGGGGGCCCGCGCCGATGGCGCCGGTCCGACGGGCCATCGCTTAGGGAGCAGATGCTGCACATGACAGTCGAGGTCGAGGAAAAGATGCT
This sequence comes from Ancylobacter sp. G4_0304, assembly GCF_047501495.1. Classification (NCBI taxonomy): domain Bacteria; kingdom Pseudomonadati; phylum Pseudomonadota; class Alphaproteobacteria; order Hyphomicrobiales; family Xanthobacteraceae; genus Ancylobacter; species Ancylobacter sp. G4_0304. The sequence continues at coordinate 72,352 of NZ_JAZDRM010000013.1, forward strand.
GGACAAGCCGGAGACCCTCTCGCGCGCGATCGCCGACGGCGACGATGTGGCGAAGTTCCGCGCCCAGGTGATTTCCAAGCTCACCTATGCGGTGGGCAAGAATCCGGCGGCGGCGAGCGACCGTGACTGGTTCCTCGCCACGGCCTTCGCCACCCGCGACCGCATCGTCGACCGCTGGATCACCTCGACGCGGCAGACCTATTCGGAAGGCCGCAAGCGCGTCTACTACCTCTCGCTGGAATTCCTGATCGGCCGGCTGCTGTTTGATGCGCTGACCAATCTCGAACTGCTCGACACGGTGCGCGCCGCGCTCGGCGATCTCGGCGTCGATCTCGACCGGCTGCGCCAGGTCGAGCCGGACGCGGCGCTGGGCAATGGCGGCCTTGGCCGTCTCGCCGCCTGCTTCATGGAAAGCATGGCCACGCTCTCCATCGCCGCCTATGGCTACGGCATCCGCTACGATCACGGCCTGTTCCGGCAGGTGGTGAAGAACGGCTGGCAGCAGGAATATCCCGAGGACTGGCTGTCCTTCGGCAATCCGTGGGAATTCGAGCGCCCCGAGGTCTATTACGATATCGGTTTTGGCGGCTCGGTCGAGGCGGTGCCCGCCGGCGGCGACCGCAAGAAGCAGGTCTGGCATCCGGCCGAGACCGTGGAGGCGGTGGCCTACGACACGCCGATCGTCGGCTGGCGCGGCAAGCACGTGAACACGCTGCGCCTATGGTCGGCCCGCGCCGCCGACCCGCTGCGGCTCGACGCCTTCAACCAGGGCGACCATGTCGGCGCGCTGGTAAACCAGGTGAAGGCCGAGGCGATCTCCAAGGTGCTCTACCCGAGCGACGCCACCCCGGCGGGGCAGGAGCTGCGGCTGCGGCAGGAATATTTCTTCACCGCCGCCTCGCTGCACGACCTGATGCGCCGCCACATCGACAGCTTCGGCGACGTGCGCTCGTTGCCCGACAAGGTGTCGATCCAGCTCAACGACACCCACCCGTCGATCGCCGTGGCGGAGCTGATGCGCCTGCTGGTGGATGAGCACGACATCGCCTGGGACGAGGCGTTCGACATCACCACCCGCACCATCTCCTACACCAACCACACCCTGCTGCCCGAGGCGCTGGAGACGTGGCCGGTGCCGCTGATGGAGCGCGTGCTGCCTCGCCACATGCAGATCATCTACCTGCTGAACGCCAAGCACCTCGAAAAGGTGCGCGCCCAGTTCCCCGACGATGACGGCCTGCTCTCGGCCGTGTCGCTGATCCAGGAGGACCATGGCCGACGCGTGCGCATGGGCAACCTCGCCTTCCTCGGCTCGCACTCGATCAACGGCGTGGCCGCGCTGCATTCCGACCTGATGAAGGTGACGGTCTTCAAGGATTTCTACCGCATCTTCCCGGAGCGGATGAACAACAAGACCAACGGCATCACCTTCCGCCGCTGGCTCATGCAGTCCAATCCCGGCCTGACAAAGCTGCTGGTCGAGGTGTGCGGGCCGGAAGTGCTGGACGATCCCGCCCAGCTGAAGAAGCTGGAGCCGCTGGCCGGCGACAGCGCGCTGCACGACCGGCTGGCGGCGGTGCGCCGGCAGAACAAGGTGGCGCTCGCCCGCATCATCCGCGACCGGCTCGACATCAAGGTCAATCCCGGCGCGCTGTTCGACGTGCAGATCAAGCGCATCCACGAATATAAGCGCCAGCTGCTCAACGTGCTGGAGACCATCGCGCTCTACGATGCCATGCGCGCCAACCCGGCCCGCAACTGGGCGCCGCGAGTGAAGATTTTCTCCGGCAAGGCGGCGGCCAGCTATCACATGGCCAAGCTGATCATCAAGCTGGCCAATGACGTGGCGAAAGTGGTGAACGACGATCCCACCGTGCGCGACCTGCTGAAGGTCGTGTTCCTGCCGAACTACAACGTCTCGCTCGCCGAGAGCATCATCCCGGCGGCGGACCTCTCCGAGCAGATTTCCACCGCCGGCATGGAAGCCTCCGGCACCGGCAACATGAAGATGGCGCTGAACGGCGCGCTCACCATCGGCACGCTCGACGGCGCCAATGTCGAGATCAAGGAGCATGTCGGCGACGACAACATCTTCATCTTCGGCCTCACCGCCGAGGAGGTGGAGCAGCGCCGCATCGCCGGCATCGACGAGTTCGGCGCCATTTCCGCCTCGCCGCATCTGGGCGAGGTGCTGACTGCCGTCGAATCCGGCGTGTTCTCGCCCGACGAGCCGGACCGCTTCAAGCCGCTGGTCGACGCGCTGCGCCACCACGACTACTTCCTGGTCACGCCGGACTTCGATGCCTACTGGGATGCGCAGCGCCGCGTCGATGCGCGCTGGCACGCCCGCTCGGAATGGTGGACGTCGAGCGCGATCAACACCGCGAATATGGGCTGGTTCTCCTCCGACCGCACCATTTCCGAATATGCGAAGGACATCTGGAACGTGCCTGTCCGCGCGCCGCGCTGAGCCACGCGCCGAAAGGTCGCACGAACGCCGTCCGGCCTTGCCGGGCGGCCCTTGGGGGAAGCCGGGTGAACCCGGCGGGGGCGTTTCACGCCCCGTGCGGCAGTGAAGTGATTGCGGATAGTGGACTTTGTTTCTGCAGTAACGGAACCTGTACTGCGTCCGTGTCTTGATGGCAGGGATCCGCAGGAAAGGTCGTTGCTGATGCATGCGTGGCAGGCGCCAGATCACGAGGTCGACGCACTGGTTGGCGGTCGCCATGACGATCCTTTCGCCCTGCTAGGGCCGCACGAAGACGGGACGGGTCTGGTCATCCGCGCTTTCGTGCCCCACGCCGTCACGCTGGAGGCGATCGAGGACGATGGCGGCGTCATCCTCACGCTGGACCGCCGGCGAGACGCCGGCTTCTTCGAGGGACGCATCGAGGCGCGCCCCGCCTGGGCGCGCTATCGCCTGCGGGCGCGCAACGCGGGCGGGCAGTGGGAGCTGCGCGACCCCTATTCCTTCGGTCCCGTGCTCGGTCCGCTCGATGACCACCTGCTGATCGAGGGCACCCACCGTCTGCTGTATGAGCGCCTCGGCGCCCATGTCTGCACCCATGAGGGCACAGAAGGCGTGCGCTTCGCGGTGTGGGCGCCCAATGCCGCCCGCGTGTCGGTGGTCGGCGACTTCAATGAATGGGACGGGCGCCGCCACCAGATGCGCAAGCGCGTCGACAGCGGGCTTTGGGAGCTGTTCGCGCCCGATGTCGCCGAGGGCACGGTCTACAAATACGAGATTGTCTCCACCGACGGCCGGCTGCTGCCGCTGAAGGCCGATCCGTTCGGCTTTCGCGGTGAGTTCCGCCCGGCGACCGGGTCGATCGTCGCCCGCACCGACCAGTTCACCTGGGACGACGAGGCGCATGTCGCGGCGCGCGCGGAAGGCGAGGCGATCGCCCGGCCGATGTCGATCTATGAGGTGCATCTGGGCTCCTGGCGGCGCGGCGAGGGCAACCGCTTCCTGACCTATGACGAACTGGCCGACCAGCTCGTGCCCTATGCGGCGTGGATGGGGTTCACCCATATCGAACTGCTGCCGGTCTCCGAGCATCCGCTGGATGCCTCCTGGGGCTACCAGCCGATCGGCCTGTTCGCCCCGACCAGCCGCTTCGGCGACCCGGCCGGCTTCGCCCGCTTTGTCGACCGCGCGCACCGTGCCGGGCTTTCGGTGCTGCTCGACTGGGTGCCGGCGCATTTCCCGACCGACATTCACGGCCTCGCCCATTTCGACGGCACCGCGCTCTACGAGCACGCCGACCCGCGCCGCGGTTTCCACCCGGACTGGAACACGGCGATCTACGATTTCGGCCGCCACGAAGTCGCGAATATGCTGATCGCCAACGCGCTGTACTGGCTCGACCGTTTCCACATTGACGGGCTGCGCGTCGATGCGGTGGCCTCGATGCTCTACCTCAACTATTCGCGCAAGGATGGCGAATGGGCGCCCAACCCGGACGGCTCCAACGACAACAAGGACGCCGTGGCCTTCATCCGCCGCGCCAATGAGACCGTCTATGCCGAGCATCCCGGCACCGTGGTGATCGCCGAGGAATCCACCACCTGGTCCGGTGTTTCCACGCCTATCTATGCCGGCGGGCTCGGCTTCGGCTTCAAGTGGAACATGGGCTGGATGCACGACACGCTCGACTACATGTCGCTCGATCCGGTGTACCGCCCGTGGCACCACGACAAGATCACCTTCGGCTTTACCTATGCCTTCACCGAGAATTTCGTGCTGCCGATCTCCCATGACGAGGTGGTGCACGGCAAAGGCACGGTATTCACCCGCATGGGCGGCTCCGACGACTGGCAGCGCTTCGCCACCCAGCGCGCCTATTACGCGCTGATGTGGGCCTATCCCGGCAAGAAGCTGCTGTTCATGGGTCAGGAATTCGCCCAGCGCGGCGAATGGAGCGAGGAGCGCTCGCTCGACTGGCATCTGGTCGGGCAGGGCGAGCATCATGCCGGCATGCAGAAGCTGGTGCGCGACCTCAACCACCTCTATCGCGACCTGCCCGCGCTTCATGTCGGCGACTGCCGGCCGGACGGTTTCCGCTGGATCGTGGTCGACGATGCCGCGCAGTCGGTGTTTGCCTGGATGCGCCTCGGCGCGGAGAGCGACCCGCCGGTGGTGATGGTGTCGAACTTCACCCCGGTGCCGCGGCCGTTCTACCGGCTCGGCCTGCCGCAGGCGGGCACATGGCGGGAAATACTGAACACGGACAGTGCCGATTACGGCGGTTCGGGCGTTGGGAACATGGGCGTCGTGACAGCGGAGGACGTGCCCGCGCATGGCCAGCCCGCCAGCGCGCAGATCGTGCTGCCGCCGCTCGCGACGCTTTATTTCATATGGGAGCCGGCGTGAGCCTCAAACGGCCGCGCCCACTGGAAACGCCAAGAAGGAGAATGCGAGTATGGCCAGGCCACCGGCACCAAATGCACCCCTCGCCCGCACGGCCATGGCCTATGTTCTCGCGGGCGGTCGCGGCAGCCGCCTGATGGAACTGACCGACCGGCGCGCCAAGCCGGCGGTCTATTTCGGCGGCAAGTCGCGCATCATCGATTTCGCGCTGTCCAACGCCATCAATTCCGGCATCCGCCGCATCGGCGTCGCCACCCAGTATCAGGCCCACAGCCTGATCCGCCACATGCAGCGCGGCTGGAACTTCCTGCGCCACGAGCGCAATGAGAGCTTCGACGTGCTGCCCGCCAGCCAGCGGGTCTCCGAGACCATGTGGTATCTCGGGACGGCCGATGCGGTGTATCAGAACCTCGACATCATCGAGGCCTACGACACCCGCCACATCATCATCCTGGCCGGCGACCACATCTACAAGCAGGACTACGAGATCATGCTCCAGCAGCATGTCGACCAGGGGGCCGACGTGACGGTGGGGTGCCTGGAAGTGCCGCGCATGGAAGCGAGCGCCTTCGGCGTGATGCATGTCGACAAGAACGACAAGATTCTGTCCTTCCTGGAAAAGCCCAAGAACCCGCCGGCCATGCCGGGCCACCCCGACAAGGCGCTGGCGAGCATGGGCATCTATGTGTTCGAGACCAATTTCCTGATCGACCTGCTGCGACGCGACGCCGCCGATCCGCTGTCGACCCATGATTTCGGCAAGGACATCATCCCCTACATCGTCAAGAACGGTAAGGCGGTGGCGCACCACTTCTCGCGCTCCTGCGTGCGCTCCGACATGGAGACCGCCCCCTACTGGCGGGACGTGGGAACGGTCGATGCCTATTGGGAGGCCAATATCGACCTGACCGAGATCGTGCCGGAACTCGACCTCTACGACCGGGACTGGCCGATCTGGACCTATGCCGAGATCACCCCGCCGGCCAAGTTCGTGCACGACGACGAGGGCCGGCGCGGGCAGGCGATTTCCTCGCTGGTCTCGGGCGGCTGCATCATCTCCGGCTCCTCGCTGCGCCGCGCGTTGCTGTTCACTGGGGTGCGGGTGAATTCCTACGGCTCGATCGAAAACGGCGTGATCCTGCCCTATGTCGAGGTCGGCCGCGGGGCGCGGCTGAAGAACGTCGTGATCGATTCCCATGTGCGGATTCCCGAGGGGCTCGTCGTCGGCGAGGACCCCGAGCTCGACGCGCAGCGTTTCCGTCGCACGGAGAAGGGGATTTGCCTGATAACCCAGTCCATGATCGACCGGATCGAATTGTGACGGCTGTGAGCGTGGGCAGGGCAACGTGGCGGATCTGAAGCTTCTCTCGGTCGTCTCCGAAGTGTTCCCGCTGGTGAAAACCGGCGGGCTGGCCGATGTCGCCGGCGCGCTGCCTGAGGCGCTGGCCCCGCACGGCGTGCGCGCGCACACGCTGGTGCCGGGCTATCCCGCGGTGATGGCGGCGCTGGGCGAGGCGGAGGTCGCGCACAGCTTCGATCACCTGTTCGGCGGCCCGGCGCGCCTGCTGGCGGGGCGCGCGGCCGGGCTCGACTTGTTCGTGATCGATGCGCCCCATCTCTATGACCGGGCGGGCGGGCCTTATGTGGGGCTGGACGGGCGCGATTTCGGCGACAACGCCGCACGCTTCGCCGCGCTCGGCGCGGTGGCTTCCGGGATCGGGCTCGGCCTGGTGCCGGGCTTCGTGCCGGACATCGTGCACGCCCATGACTGGCAGGCAGGCCTTGCGCCGGCCTATCTCCACTATTCCGGCGGCCGCCGTCCCGGAACGGTGATGACGATCCACAACATGGCCTTTCAGGGCCAGTTCCCGCCGTCCATCGCGCCAATGCTGGGCCTGCCGCCCCATGCCTTCGCGGTGGACGGCATCGAATATTACGGCATGGTCGGCTATCTGAAGGCCGGCCTCCAGCTCGCCGACCGCATTACCACGGTGTCGCCGGGCTATGCCGGGGAAATCCTCCAGCCCGAGGCCGGCATGGGGCTCGACGGCCTGCTGAATGCCCGCAGCAATGTGCTTTCCGGCATTCTCAACGGGCTCGATCTCAATGCCTGGACGCCGGGTACCGACCCGCTGATCCCGCTGCCATTCGACGAGAAGAAGCCCAAGGCACGCGTGGCCAACAAGATCGCGCTCAAGCAGTCTTTCGGGCTCGATGCCGACCCCGAGGCACTGCTGTTCGGCGTAGTCAGCCGGCTGTCGTGGCAGAAGGGGCTGGACCTGCTGGCCGACAATCTCGGCACGCTGCTCGACCTCGGCGCGCAGCTCGTGCTGCTGGGGGCGGGCGATTCCGACCTCGCCGAGCGCTTCACCGGCGCGGCGCGGGACAATCCCGGCCGCATTGGCGTCCGGCTCGGCTATGACGAAGCGATCGCCCACGGCATCCAGGCCGGCGCCGACGCGCTGATCGTGCCCTCGCGCTTCGAGCCCTGCGGCCTCACCCAGCTCTCCGCCCTGCGCTACGGCGCGCTGCCGGTGGTGGCGCGGGTCGGCGGGCTCGCCGATACCGTGATCGACGTCAACGAGATGGCGCGCGCCGCCGGGGTCGGCACCGGCGTGCAGTTCTCGCCGGTCTCCGCGCCGGCGCTGCGCGGGGCGCTGATGCGCACCCACCAGCTCTGGCAGGACAAGGTGCTGTGGCGCAAGCTGCAGAAGAACGCCATGGCGACCGATGTCTCCTGGGACCGCGCGGCCCGCCAATATTCCCATCTGTTCCGCTCTCTGGTCGCGGAGCGCGCCGGGTGACCGACTGGACGCGCTCGCCCGGCAGCCCGGAGCCGCTCGGCGTCACGGCGGATGCGAACGGCGTGAACGTCGCGGTGTTCTCCGCTCATGCCGAGCGCATCGAGTTCTGCCTGTTCGACGTGTCCGGCGAGCAGGAGCTCGCCAGGATCGAGCTGCCCGAGCGCACCGGCGACGTGTTCCACGGCCATATTGCCGGGGTGCCGCCGGGCGCGCGCTACGGCTTGCGCGCCGCCGGCCCGTGGCGGCCGCAGGAGGGGCATCGCTTCAACCCCTACAAGCTGCTGGTCGACCCCTATGCCAGCCGGCTCGACCGGCCGTTCCGGCTCGACGAGGCGCTGTTCGACCGGCGCGCCCATGGCGCCGAGCGCGACGAGATCGACAGCGCGGCCTTCGTACCCAAGGCGATCGTATCCCCGGCGATCCTGCCCCATCCCGTTGAGCCGGCGCAGCCGGCGACGCCGGGTTTCGGCTGGGGCGACCAAGTGCTGTACGAGCTGCATGTGCGCGGCTTCACCATGCGCCATCCCGAGGTGCCGGTGGAGATGCGCGGAACCTTCGCGGCGCTGGCGCGGCCGGCGGTGATCGAGCATCTGGTGAAGCTCGGCATCACCACGGTCGAGCTGATGCCGGCCTTCGCCTGGATCGACGAGCGGCATTTGCCGCCGCTCGGGCTGACCAATTACTGGGGCTACAACCCCATCGTGTTCGGCGCCCCGGACCCGCGCCTCGCGCCGGGCGGGTTCGAGGAGGTGGCGCTGGCGATCGACGCGCTGCACGGGGCCGGCATCCGCGTGGTGCTGGACGTGGTGCTGAACCACACCGGCGAGAGCGACGAATTCGGGCCGACGGTGAGCCTGCGCGGGCTCGACAACGCGACCTATTACCGGCACGCGGCGGACGATCCCTCGCGCCTGCTCAACGACGCCGGCACCGGTAACACGCTGGCGCTGGAGCGCAGCCCGGTACTGCGGCTCGGCATGGACATGCTGCGGCGCTGGGCCGGGGTCGGGCTGGACGGTTTCCGCTTCGACCTCGCCGCCACGCTTGGCCGCCGGGTGGACGGCTTCGACCCGCACGCCCCGTTCCTCGCCGCCATGCAGCAGGACCCGATGCTGCGCGACCTCGCGCTGATCGCCGAGCCGTGGGATGTCGGGCTAGGGGGCTATCAGATCGGGCGCTTCCCCGCCGGCTGGGGCGAGTGGAACGACCATTTCCGCGACACGGCGCGCCGGTTCTGGCGTGGCGATGCGGGCATGATCGGCGAACTCGCCACCCGCCTCGCCGGCTCGGCCGACGTCTTCGGCGCCGGCGCCCGCCCGCTTTCGCGCGGCATCAATTTCGTCACCGCCCATGACGGCTTCACCCTCGCCGATCTCGTCTCCTTCGAGGCCAAGCACAACGAGGCCAATGGCGAGGACAATCGCGACGGCACCAACGCCAACTATTCCTGGAACCACGGCATCGAGGGCTGGACCGACGATCCGGCGGTGACGGGACGCCGGCAGGCCGACATGCGCGCGCTGCTCGCCATTCTCATCACGGCGCGCGGCACGCCGATGCTCACCATGGGCGACGAATGCGGGCGTTCGCAGGCCGGCAACAACAACGCCTATGCCCAGGACAACGAGCTGACCTGGCTGGACTGGTCGCGCACCGACGAGGACCTCGCCACCTGCACCGCGCGGCTGGTGATGCTGCGCCGCCGCCATCGGGCGCTGCGCCTCGAAACCCCGCTCACCGGGCGCCCGGTCGACGCCAGTGCGATCCCCGATGTCGAATGGCGCGCTCCTTCCGGCGAGGCGGTGGACTGGGACGGGGCGGACACCCGCGCGCTGGTCGCGGCGTTCTACGCGCCCGCGGCCGACGGCGTGCCGGCCGACCGGGTGGCGGTGGCGCTGAACGCCTCGCAGGAGACTTTGCCGCTGGAGCTGCCGGAGCCGCGCGACGGCTTCGCGTGGCGGCTGGCGGCGGACAGCGCGGCGGGCGATGCCGCCGGGGAGGGGCTGCCCGCCCGCGCCGTGCGCATCTTCGTCGAGGAGGCCGCGCCCGCCGCGCCGCAGCGCCCGGCCGATCCGGCCCTGCTGGAGCGGCTCGCCGCCGCCGCCGGCATTTCCAATGAGTGGTGGGACGTTGGGGGCACCCATCACGCGGTGAGCGACGACACCAAGCGCGCGCTGCTCAAGGCGCTGCGCCTGCCGGCTGGTACCTCCGGCGAGGTGCGCGACAGCCTCGCCGGGCTGTCAGACCAGCAGTTCGGCCGCGACCTGCCCTTCGCGCTGGTGCTGCGGCAGGGCGAGGCCGGCGAGGTGCGGCTCGGCGGCGAGGCCGCGCGGGCCCGGCGCCGGCTCGACCTGGACATCGTGCTGGAGGACGGCACACGGCGCGTATTCCCCATACACGCCGATGACGGCATCCGTATGCCGGCGACCCAGCCGGACGGGCGGCTGGCGGTGGTCCGCCGCGTCGCCCTGCCGGAGTTGCCGCCGGGCCGGCACGAGCTGCGTCTACGCGATGTCGTTTGCCGGCTGACCGTGGCGCCACCAGCCTGCTATCTGCCGCCGGCGCTGGAGGAAGGGGGGCGCTGCTTCGGCCTCGCCGCGCATCTCTATACGCTCCGCCGCGACCGGCACGATCAGGGCATCGGCGACTTCACCGCGCTCGGCGAGCTGGGGGCGCTGGCGGCCGGGGAGGGTGCGTCCACGCTGGGGCTCAACCCGCTGCACGCGTTGTTCCCGCAGGATCGCGAGCGGGCGAGCCCCTATCACCCCTCCGACCGGCGCTTTCTCGACCCGATCTATATCGACCTCGCCGCGCTGGGGGCGGATGTCTCCGGCTTTGCCGGCATCGCGGGCGCCGCCAATGTCGACTACACGGCGGTCTGGGCCGCCAAGGAGACGCTGCTGCGCGAGGCTTTCGCCCGCTTCGAGGCGGAGCCCGAGCCCGGCTTTTCCGGCTTCATCGCCGAGGGCGGCGAGGCGCTTGGCCGGTTCGCGGCGTTTCAGGCCATATCCCGCCTGCACCCGAAGCTGGGCTGGCGCGATTGGCCGGCGGGCCTGCGCGAGGCCGATCCCTCCGCGCTCGCCGGCTTTGCCGGGGAGCACCGGCGCGAGGTGGATTTCGCGCTGTGGCAGCAATGGATCGCCGACCGCCAGCTCGGCGCGGCGGCGCGGAAGGCGCGCGAGGCCGGGCTGATTCTTGGCTTCTATCGTGATCTTGCGGTCGGCACCGCGCCGGATGGAGCGGAGGCCTGGGCGGAGCAGGGCATGCTGATGCAGGGCGTGAATGTCGGCGCGCCGCCCGATCCGCTCGGGCCCGAGGGGCAGAACTGGAACCTGCCGCCGCCCGACCCGCTCGCTTTGCAGCGCGACGGCTATCAGGGCTTCGCGCGGCTGGTCGCGGCCAATATGCGCCATGCCGGCGCGCTCCGCATCGACCATGTGATGGGGCTGCGCCGCCTATTCTTGCTGCCGGAGGGCGCGGGGGCGGTCGAGGGGGCCTATCTCGCCTATCCGTTCGAGGACCTTGCCGGGCAGGTGGCCGCCGAGAGCGTGCGCGCACAGTGCCTCGTGGTCGGTGAGGATCTGGGGACGGTGCCGTTCGGCATGCGCGATCAGCTCGCGCGCGAGCGCATGCTGTCCTATCGCGTGCTGTGGTTCGAGCGCTCGGGCGAGGATTTCATGCCGCCGCAGGATTATCCCACTCTCGCGGCGGCCTGCATCTCCACCCATGACCTGCCGACGCTGAAAGGCTGGTGGGACGGCGCGGATATCGAGGAGCGCCTCGCCCTCGGCCTTGCCGACGCGGCGGCTACGGCCGCAGCGCGCGAGGAGCGGATCGCCGAAAAGCACCGGCTGGCGCGCGCGCTGCTTAATGAGGGTCTGATCGCGGCCGAGCCAGAGCCGGACGCCCCGCTTGCCGACGCGTTTCTGGTCGCGGTGCACGCTTATGTCGGGCGCGCGCGGGCGCAGATCGCGCTTGCGCAGCTCGACGATCTTGCGGGCGAGGAAGTCGCGGTCAATCTGCCGGGCACGGACCGCGAGAGGCCGAACTGGCGCCGGCGCCTGTCCGCTTCATGCGAAACCGTGCTGGAGCGTCCGCAAGCCCGCGCGGCGCTGAAGGCCATGGGCGAGACGCGCGCGGAGTAGCCGGCCGGCTCAGGGCGCGGGCGGCGTGGCGGGCGCCGGCGGCGTTACCGGCGCGCCGACCGGCGGGGTCGGGTTCTCGGTCGGCTGGGTCGTGGTGCGGCCGGAATAATCGATCGCGGCATACACCGCGAGCAGCAACACCACGGCGGCGATGACGAGGGTGGTGGTCCGGTTCATCAGGCGTCTCCTGCCGGCCGGCGCGCCGTCTTGAGTTGTTCCAAACGATGTTCCAAGAGGCGCGCCAGTCTATCTTCGTGCATGAATAATATCAGCCCGGACCGGCACGGCGCCGCATTCGGGAAATGTCTCTACGTCAGGTTAAAAATGGCCCGGACGCGGAGATTTTCGTTGTCGAAACGCACGCGAACCCTCAAAGTTCCCCCTGAGAGCCACCTGTGGCGTCGCCCGAGCGACGTTGGCCGGTCCGTGCCAGAGCCGCGCCAAGCGGCCCGCCGACCCGACGCGAGACGGGGCGGTTTCAAAAAAACGAGAGGGAGAATCCATGCCGCACAACGAGTTCGATGTCGTGACGCTTTCGCCTTCCACGGTGCGGGTGATGCATCGCAGCGCGCATCACGTCTACGAATTCGCCGTGGTCGACGATGGTCGGGGCCGCCGCATCGTGTCGAGCGGGCCGGCCATCCAGTTCGGCAAGGATGGGCAGATCGCAGCCTGGGACCTCGTGGCCGCCGCCGAGAAGGCCGCCGCCGCGGCCGCGCGCTCCACAGGCGTCATCGATTAACCGTCGTCGCCGCGAACAGGCTGCCGCACATGAAAAAGGCCGGGCGATGCCCGGCCTTTTGTTTTGGGAATACGTAAGTCCTCAGTCCGCGCCGGGATCGCCGACAAGGCCCGCCGCCGCGATGCCGGCCAGCGCCGCCGCCTCGTCGTTCTCCGACGTGTCGCCGGAGATGCCGACCGCGCCGACCACCTCGCCGGAGCCGTCGCGGATCAGCACGCCGCCGGGCACCGGCACCAGCGCGCCGCCGATCACGTCGGTCACCGAGGCGATGAAGAAGGCCTGCTCCTTGGCACGCTTGAAGAGCGAGCGCGAGCCCATGCCCAGCGAGAGGGCGCCATAGGCCTTGCCATGGGCGACCTCGAAACGCTTCAGGCTGGTGCCGTCCTCCGACGCCGCTGCACGCACCGCGCCGCGCTCGTCGAGAACGACGACGGCCATAGGCTTGAAATTGCCCTTGCGGCAGGCGTCGAGCGCGGTCGCAAGGATGGTCTGGGCGGAGCTGAGGCTCAGGGTCATGCGCGGGTGCCTTCGCTGCTGGCCGGGACGCTGGAATGGCCCCGGATCATGTCGATGAGCTTTCCGATAAGCGGCCAGAACAGCATGATCAAGGCCAGCGTGGTGATGGTGCCCACCAGCTTGTTGGACCAGAAGATGCCGAGCCCGCCGTCGATGCCGATCATCGACTGCCGGAAAGCGTCCTCCGCCTTGTCGCCGAGCACCAAAGCGAGGGTGAGCGGGGCCAGAGGAATGCCGACCTTCTTGAACACGTAGCCGACGATGCCGAAGCCGAGCATCAGCCAGATGTCGAACATGGCGTTCTGCACCGCGAAGGCGCCGACCGCGCAGGACACGATGATCATCGGGGCGATGGTGGCGAAGGGCACGCGCAGCACCGAGGCGAACAGCGGCACCGTGGCGAGCACGATGATGAGGCCGGCGATGTTGCCCAGATACATGGAGGCGATCAGGCCCCACACGAAGTCCTTCTGTTCCACGAACAGCAGCGGGCCGGGCTGGAGGCCCCACACCATCAGGCCGCCGAGCAGCACCGCCGCCGTGCCCGAGCCGGGAATGCCGAGCGCGAGCATGGGCAGCAGCGCCGAGGTGCCGGCGGCATGGGCGGCGGTCTCGGGGGCGAGCACGCCCTCAATCTTGCCCTTGCCGAACTGCGCGCCGTCCCGCGAGAAGCGCTTGGCGAGGTTGTAGCCCATGAACGAGGCCGCGATTGCACCGCCCGGCGTGATGCCGAGCCAGCAGCCGATGGCCGAGGAGCGCAGCAGCGTCGCCCAGTAGCGCGGCAGCGACAGCCAGGTGCGCCATACCACGGTGAGGCGGATCTTGGCCTCCTGTCCCTTGAAGGCGAGATGCTCCTCCATGGCGAGCAGGATTTCCGACACGCCGAACAGGCCGATCACCGCGACCAGGAAGTCGAAGCCGCGCAGCAGTTCGATCGAGCCGAAGGTCATGCGCAATTCGCCCGACACCGTGTCCATTCCGACCGCCGCCAGCAGGAAGCCGATGGTGAGCGAGATGATGATCTTGTGGCGGGATTCCTTGCCGAGGCCTACGAAGGAACAGAAGGTGAGGAAATAGACGGCGAAGAATTCCGGCGGCCCGAAGCGGATGGCGAAGCTCGCTATCCACGGCGCGAGGAAGGTGATGAGCATCACCGCCACGATGGAGCCGACGAAGGAGGCGGTGAAGGCCGCGGTCAGCGCTTCCGCCGCCTCGCCCTTCTGCGCCATGGGATAGCCATCGAATGTCGTGGCCACCGACCACGCCTCGCCTGGAATGTTGAACAGGATCGAGGTGATGGCGCCGCCGAACAGCGCGCCCCAGTAGATGCACGACAGCAGCACGATGGCCGAGGTCGGGTCCATGGTGAAGGTGAGCGGCAGCAGGATGGCGACGCCGTTCGGACCGCCGAGGCCGGGCAGCACGCCCACCAGAATGCCGAGGCAGATGCCGATCAGCATCAGCGTGAGGTTATGAAAGGTCAGAAGGACCCCGAAACCGTGAAACAGTGACTCAAGCGCTTCCATGATCGCCTCCTCAGAACCCGAACGCCGCTTCGAGCGGGCCCTTGGGCAGCAGCACGTTGAATTCCACGTCGAAGATGAAGAACATGCCGATCGAGAAGATCAGCCCGGTCAGCACCGACTTCCACACGGCGATCTTGCCGATGAGGATCATGAACAGGCTGACGAACAGGAAGCTCGACACGTAGATGCCGAGGATCTGCACGCTCAGCACGAAGATCACGGTCGGGATGAACACGCGCAGCACGCGGCCGAAGGCGGAGCGGCCGACGAAGACCTCCTCGCGCAGGGCAGGGTCGCGCAGCGCCGAGACGATGCCGACCAGGCTCGCCCCGCCGAGCAGGACGGAGAGGTAGAACGGGAAGTAGCCGGCCTGCGGCCCGTCCGGCGCCCAGCCCGCGCCGATGCGCCAGTTGTCCCAGCCGAGGAAGACGGCGACGGCCAGCAGCAGGGCCATCACCACGACTTCGACGTTGCGTGTGGATACGAGCGACGCGTCGGCGACCTCGTGCGGGTCATCGGACATCGTTGATCTCCAGAATATCGAAAAGGGAAATTCGAGCGCGCCGTGGGGCGCGGAGCGGCGGTAACGCGCGACACGACCCGCCCATGCCGGCGCCCGGACGGACGCCGGCATGGGCGATCGCTCAGTTGGCGACGAAGCCGAACTTGGTCATGAGGTCCTTGTAGAGGGCCTCGTCCTGCTCAAGGAACTTCACCATCTCGGCGCCCTTGAGGCCGGAAGGCTTCAGCGCCTGCTTCTCAAGGTATTCCTTGAATTCGTTGGTCTCGACCAGCTTGCCCAGCATATCCTGATAGAAGGCGGTCTGGTCGGGGGTGACGTTCGGGGGCAGGAACACGCCGCGCAGCATGATCCACTGGAAGTCGATCCCCTGCGAGGCGCAGGTCGGGATGTCCTTCCACGACATGTCGGTGGTGACCTTGGCGTCGTAGTTCATCACTTCCTTGTCGAACACGCAGAGCGGGCGGACCTGACCGGCGCGCCACACGGCGATGTTCTCGGAAGGGTTGTTGACGTTGACCTTGATGTGGTCGCCGACGAGCTGGGTCGCCGCCTCGCCGCCCGACTTGTAGGGGATGTAGCTGAACTTTACGCCGGTGATGTTCTCGATGGCGGAAGAGAGAATGTGGTCCTCGCGCTTGGAGCCGGTGCCGCCCAGCTTGTAGGCGCCGGCGGGCTCCTTCTTGGCTGCGTCGATGAATTCCTGCGCCGTCTTGTAAGGCGCCTCGGCATTCACCCACAGCACGAAATTGTCGAAGGCGAGGATGCTGACCGGGGTGAGCTTGCGCCAGTCGAAGGGCAGCTTGTTTGCGAGCGGGAGCGTGTAGATGGCGGAGTTCGAGATGACGAACTTATAGGGGTCGCCAGCGCTCGCCAGCATGTCCATCAGGCCCTCGCCGCCATTGGCGCCGCCCTTGAGCGTGACCACGACGGGGGTGGGCGAGAGCTTATTGTTCTGGATGGCGGCCTGCATCATGCGCGCCATCTGGTCGGAGGCGCCGCCGGCACCGGCGGGAACGATGATCTCGATCGGCTTGGTCGGCGCCCAGGCGGCAAAGGCCGACGAGAAGGTGAGGCCGGACAGGCAGGCTGCCAGCACGGCCGAGCGCTTGGAGACGAACTTCTCCCACATAGTATTTCCTCTCTTGTAAAGGCGGTCCCGGTGGCTGCCGGTCGGCCAAGGCGTTTCCTGAGGTCTTTTTGAGTTATGCATTCATTATGCAATCG
Source organism: Ancylobacter sp. G4_0304 (assembly GCF_047501495.1). NCBI lineage: Bacteria > Pseudomonadati > Pseudomonadota > Alphaproteobacteria > Hyphomicrobiales > Xanthobacteraceae > Ancylobacter > Ancylobacter sp. G4_0304. The sequence goes on from NZ_JAZDRM010000013.1 coordinate 88,702, forward strand.
ACGTGATCACGAGGCAAGCTGAGTTTGGCGGCTTCTCCCTGATTATCGTCCCGACGGCCGGGTCTTCTACTCGGCCGCCACCATCGCGCGGATGGTCTCCGGCTGGCGCGCGGAGACCACGGAGCGGGCGAGGATCTGCACCACATGCACGGCGTCGCGCTGGGCGCCGTCGTGGATCTGATGGCGGCAGGAGGTGCCGTCGGCGACGACCAGCGTGCCGGCATCGGCCTTGCGCACCGCCGGCAGCAGCGAGAGCTCGGCCATGGCCAGCGAGGTGTCGATGGTCTCGGAATGATAGCCGAAGGCTCCGGCCATGCCGCAGCAGCTCGACTCGATGGTCTCAACGGCAAGGCCCGGCACCAGACGCAGCGTCTTCTCCACCGCGCCCATCGCGCCGAACGATTTCTGGTGGCAATGACCGTGCAGCAGCGCCTTGTCGCCCACCGGGCCGAGGTCGAGGGTGAGGCGTCCGGCCTCATGCTCGCGGGCGAGGAATTCCTCGATCAGCAGCGCATGGGCGGAGAGCCGCTGCGCGCTCTCGCCGGGGAACATCGAGGGCAGCTCGTCGCGGAATGCGAACAGGCAGCTCGGCTCCAGCCCGACCACCGGCACGCCGCGCGCGACGAACGGGGCGTAGGTATCGAGCACGCGCCGGGCCTCGGCCTTCGCCTGATCGACGAGGCCGGCGGAGAGGAAGGTGCGCCCGCAGCACAGCGCGCGCGCCTTGCCGTCCGACGGCGCGGGCATGTGCACGCGGTAGCCGGCGGCGGTGAGCACGGTGAGCGCGGCCTTGATGTTCTCGCTCTCGAACCAGCGATTGAAGGTGTCGGCGAACAGCACTACCTCGCGCCCGTTTTCCGGGCCAAAGGTGGTCCCGTCGCCGCAGAAGCCGTCGGAGCGCCATTTCGGCAGGGTGCGCCGGGCGCTGAACTGGGCAAACTTCTCCGAGAGCTTCGCCGCGCCGGGCAGCCGGTCGCGCAGGTTGAGCAGCCACGGCACTTTCGAAGCGAGCGCCGCGTAGTGCGGGAGATAGGCGACGAGGCGCTGGTGCAGGGTGATGCCCTTGGACTTCGCCCGCGCGGCCAGAGCCTCGATCTTCATCTTCGCCATGTCGACGCCGGTCGGGCATTCGCGCCGGCAGCCCTTGCAGGAGACGCAGAGCTTGAGCGTCTCCATCATCTCGTCGGAGGCGAGCGCGTCGGGGCCGAGCCGGCCGGAAATGGCGAGGCGCAGCGTGTTGGCGCGCCCGCGCGTCACGTCGCGCTCGTTGCGCGTGACGCGGTAGCTTGGGCACATCACCCCGGCCACCGCCTTGCGGCAGGCGCCGTTGTTGTTGCACATCTCGATGGCGCCCTGCAGGCCGCCGCCCTCGCCGGAATAGCCGGACCAGTCCAGCGCCGCCTTGATCGGCGCGACCTTGTAGTCCGGGGCGTAGCGGAACAGCGATCGGTCGTCGAATTTCGGCGCGCGCACGATCTTGCCGGGATTGTACAGCCCGTTCGGATCGAAGCGGTCCTTCACCTCCTCGAACACCTTGACGAGGTGCGGGCCGAACATGGTCTCGTGGAATTCCGAGCGCACGATGCCGTCGCCATGCTCGCCGGAATGCGAGCCCTTGTACTCGCGCACCATGTGGAACGCTTCCTCGGCGATGGCGCGCATCGCCTTCACGTCCTGCTCCTGGCGCAGATTGAGCACCGGGCGCACATGAAGGCACCCCTCTGAGGCGTGGGCGTACCAGGTGCCCTTGGTACCGTGCTTCTCGAACACTTGGGTCAGCCGGGCGGTATAGTCGGCCAGATGCGGCAGAGGGACCGCGCAGTCCTCGACGAAGGAGACGGGTTTGCCCGCCTGCTTCATCGACATCATGATGTTGAGGCCGGAGGTGCGCACATCCGCGATGGCGGCCTGGAGCCCGGGGTCGCGCACGTTCACCACGCCGCCCCAGCGCTCCCCGCTTTTGTCCCAGCCGAAGCCGAGATCGCCCATGGTCTGCTCCAGCAGCTTCAGACGGCGCTCGTTCTCGTCCTCGTCCTCGGCGAACTCGACCAGCAGCACGGCGGCCGGCGTGCCGCGCACGAACTGGCGCAGCGTCGGCTGGAACATCGGAATCTCGCCGGCCAGCGCCAGCAGCGTCTCGTCGACGAGCTCGACCGCGATGGGCCCGAGCTTCACCAGATGCTGGGCCGCGTCCATCGCCTGATAGAAGCTGCCGAAATGGCAGGCACCGAGCACCTTCTTGCCGATGACCGGCCAGAGCTTGAGCTCGATCCGGGTGGAGTAGGCGAGGGTGCCTTCCGAGCCGACGAGGAGATGAGCGAGGTTGTAGCCGGCCGGGTCCGGCACCAGCGCATCGATATTGTAGCCGCCGACGCGGCGCTGGACGCTGGGAAAGCGGGCGGCGATCTCGCCGGCCTCGCGGGCGCCGATATCCAGCAGGTCGCGCGCCAGCGGCATCAGCGGCGAATCCGTGGAGAGGCCGGACAGATTATGATCGACCCGGCCGAAATGCGCCTTAGCGCCGTCGGCCATCATGGCGTCGATGGAGATCACGTTGTCGCGCATCGTGCCGTAGCGCAGCGAGCGGCCGCCGCAGCTGTTGTTGCCGGCCATACCGCCGATGGTCGCGCGCGAGGCGGTGGAGACGTCCACCGGGAACCACAGGCCATGTGCCTTGAGCTGGCGGTTGAGATCGTCCAGCACGATGCCGGGCTCGACCACGCAGCGCCGCTCCGCGACGTCGAGTTCGAGGATGCGGTTGAGATATTTCGAGCCGTCCACCACGATGGAATCGTTGATGGTCTGGCCGCATTGCGAGGTGCCGCCGCCGCGGGCGGTGACCGGCACGCCTTCCGACCGCGCCAGCGCGATCGCCCGCTCGGCTTCCTCCACCGTACGGGGAACCACGACACCCAGCGGCATGATCTGGTAGAACGAGGCATCGGTGGCGTAGCGCCCGCGATTAAAGCGGTCGAACCACACGTCACCCGTGATCTCGCTCTTCAGGCGCCGCTCAAGTCCCGGCGTGAGCCGTGCCGCCATGTCATTCCTCCCTATGCCCGACGTTAAAGACGCAAACAGCGCTCCGACGGGCTTGACTGAATTTTGCATTCATAATTCATATATGCAAGACAGTCGGTGCGGAAAGTGGTTTTCCGCGTCGTGAGGCAGAACCGGAACGCGGATCGAAACGCCGCGCCGTCAAGGGAGAGAACCAAGATGTCCAGCAATTCCGCCCGGGTCGCGGGTCGCCACTTCCTGCAGATTCCGGGGCCGACCCCGGTGCCGGACCGCATCCTGCGCGCCATGGACATGCCCACGATCGACCATCGCGGCCCCGAATTCCAGAAGCTCGGCCATCGGGTGCTGGACGGCATCAAGACCATTTTCAAGACGCAGAGCCCGGTGATCATCTATCCCGCGTCCGGCACCGGCGCCTGGGAAGGCGCGCTCGCCAATGTGCTCTCGCCCGGCGACAAGGTGCTGATGTTCGAGACCGGCCATTTCGCCACGCTGTGGAAGAACATGGCGATCAAGCTCGGCCTCAAGCCCGACTTCATCGCCTCCGACTGGCGCATCGGCGCCGACGCCGCGCAGATCGAGGCCAAGCTGCGTGAGGACAAGAACCACGAATACAAGGCGGTGTGCGTGGTCCATAACGAGACCTCCACCGGCTGCATCACCCGCGTCGACGAAGTGCGCAAGGCGATCGACGCCGCCGGCCACCCGGCGCTGCTGCTGGTCGACACCATCTCCTCGCTGGCCTCGATCGACTATCGCCACGACGAATGGGGTGCAGACGTCACCGTTTCCGGCTCGCAGAAGGGCCTGATGCTGCCGCCGGGACTGTCTTTCAACGCGCTCTCCGACAAGGCGCTGGCCGCGGCCAAGACGTCGACCATGCCCAAGCTGTTCTGGTCGTGGGAAGAGATGCTGCCGCACAATGCCAAGGGCTTCTTCCCCTACACGCCCGGCACCAACCTGCTCTACGGCCTCGCCGAGGCGATCGACATGCTGCACGAGGAAGGCCTCGACAACGTGTTCGCCCGCCACGACCGCCATGCCGAGGCCACCCGCCGCGCGGTGCGCGCCTGGGGTCTGGAAGTGCTGTGCCGCGAGCCGAAGTACTATTCGTCCTCGCTGACCGCCGTGATGATGCCGGAGGGCCACGACGCCGACGCCTTCCGCGAGAAGACGCTGAACCATTTCGACATGTCGCTCGGCACCGGCCTCACCAAGCTCACCGGCCGCGTATTCCGCATCGGCCATCTCGGCGACACCAACGACCTGACCATGATGGGCGCGCTCTCCGGCGTCGAGATGGGCCTGTCGATTGCCGGCGTCCCGCACAAGAAGGGCGGCGCGCAGGCGGCGATGGACTACCTGACCGAGTGCGCGCAGGCCCCGGTTCGCGCTGCGGCATGATCGCGCTAATTGCGTCGGCCGGCGGCTCAAGTGGCTTGCCAAAGTCGCCGGTCGGCGCAATCTAAGGGCCTGAATCGACACACGCAGGAGATGTTCGCCTCATGGCGATGTCGGGCACGGCCATTATTCCTCGTCGCAGCCTGCACGGCGAACTCGCCGCGCAGTTGCGCGACATGCTGATGCGCGGTGACCTCAAGGCCGGTGAGAAGATTTCGGAGCAGGCGCTGTGCGCCCGCTTCGGCGTTTCCCGCACCCCGCTGCGCGAGGCGCTGAAGGTGCTCGCCAATGAGGGGCTGCTGATCCTCTCGCCCAACCGCGGGGCCTCGGTCGCGCGGGTGTCGCCGGAGGAAGTCGACGAACTGTTCCCGATCATGGGCGCGCTGGAAGCCCTCGCCGGCGAAGCCGCCTGCGCGCGCGCTACCGACGCCGATGTCGCCCGCCTCCAGGCGATGCACGACGAGATGCTGGTGCATTACCGGGCGAATGACCCCGCCGCCTATCTGCGGTTGAACCGGGCGATCCACGAGGCATTCTTCGAGATCGCCGGCAACACTTCGCTGTTCCAGCTTTACCAAACGCTGATGGTGCGCATCCATGCGGTGCGCTTCATCGCCCAGAAATCGACCGACCGCTGGCGCGAGGCGGTGGACGACCATGAGGAAATGATGGCCGCTCTGCGGGCGCGCGACGGCGCGCGGCTCGGCGAGATCCTCAAGCTGCACCTGCGCCACAAGGCGGCGATGGTGCACGAATCGCTGGGTCCGATGGACAGCGCGGCCGCCGAATAGGCGCGTATTCTTCCGCCGTTCTCTTCCACGTTGAGTATCAGGCGCGCGCCAGCTCTGGCGCGTCTCGTCGAGGGTGAGCGCGAGATTGCATCTTTAATTATTGATGAAAAATGCATGATCGGTTAGCGTGTCGCAGCCTCAACGGCAGGATATCCTCCCATGAACGCCCCACAGCTCGTCCGTCATTCGCTCCATGAATCGCTCGTGGCACCGGTGCGCGAGATGATCCTCAACGGCGAATTGCGCCCGGGCCAGAAGGTGCCCGAGGAGCAGCTCTGCGAACGCTTCGGCGTCTCGCGCACGCCGATCCGCGAGGCATTGAAGGTGCTGGCGGCCGAGGGGGTGCTGCAGATCCTTCCGCATCGCGGCGCCATCGTCGCGCGCATCACCGCCGAGCAGGTCGAGGAGTTGTTCCCGATCATGGCGTCGCTGGAGCGGCTCGCCGGCATCCTCGCTTGCGACAGAGCCACCGAGGCCGACATTGCCCGGCTCGGCGCGCTGCATGACGGAATGATGGCCTGCTTCGAGGCGGGCGAGGAGGTGGACTATCTGCGCTACAACCGGCTGATCCATGAGGGTTTCTTCGCGATCGCCGGCAATGCCACGCTGAGCACCTACTACCAGCAGGTGCTGACCCGCATCCATTCCTGCCGCTTCGTGATGCGCAAGAGCCGCGAGCACTGGCTGGCCGCCGTCGCCGAGCACCGCGCGATGATGGACGCCTTCGCCGCGCGTGACGCCGCCCGGCTCGGCGCGCTCATGGAAGCGCACATCACCGGTACCACGGCGGGCATCGCCCGCGCCTTCATCCATGGCGAACCCGGCCCGGAGCCGGCCGACACGCCCGACAGCCGAACCGGAAAGGCCCGCAACCGATGACTGACGTTCTGGACGAGACGCGCCCGCCGCAGCCGGCTGCTGCCGCCGCTACCCGCCCGCTGCCGCTCGCCGGGGTGCGCGTGCTCGATGTCGCGCAGGTGATGGCCGGGCCGTTCGCCTGCATGATGCTGGGCGATCTCGGCGCCGACGTCATCAAGGTCGAGCCGCCCGGCACCGGCGACCAGACCCGCGGAGCCATGGGGTTCAAGATGAAGGGCCCGGACAGCATGGGCTTCCTCAACATGAACCGCAACAAACGCTCCGTGACACTCAACCTGAAGAGCGAGGCCGGCCGCGAGCTGTTCTACGAGCTGGTGAAAAGCGCCGACATCCTGATCGAGAACTACCGCCCCGGCGTCATGAAGAAGCTGAAATGCGACTATGACACCGTATCGAAGCTCAACCCGCGCTTGGTCTATGCCTCGATTTCCGGCTTCGGCCAGAGCGGCCCCTGGGCGAGCCGTCCCGGCTTCGATTTGATGGCGCAGGCCATGTCCGGCGTGATGAGCGTGACCGGACATCCCGGCGGGCTGCCGGTCAAGGCCGGCGTGCCGGTCGCCGATATCGGCTGCGGCCTGTTCGCCACCTATGCCGTGCTCGCCGCCTATATCGGCGCCAAGAGCACCGGGCAGGGGCAATATATCGACGCCTCGCTGTTCGAGGCCGCGCTCGCCTTCTCGGTGTGGGACATTTCCGAATATTGGGGCCGCGGCACCTATCCGATCCCGCTCGGCACCGCCAATCGCATGAGCGCGCCGTATCAGGCGGTGAAGTCCAAGGACGGCTATTTCGTCATGGGCGCCACCAACCAGAAGCTCTGGCTCTCGCTATGCGAGACCATCGGCCGACCCGATCTGCTGGACGATGCGCGCTTCGACACCAACCCGCACCGGCTCGACAACCGCGAGGCGCTGATCGAGGAGTTGGAGAAGACCTTCGTCACGCGGACCTCCGAGGAATGGGTCGAGGCGCTGCTGGCGGTCGGCATTCCCGCCGGCACCATGTATTCCTACCCCGAGGCATTCGAGAGCGAGCACGGCCGCCATCGAAACATGCGCATGGAGATCGACCACCCCCATGAGGGCAAGGTCTCCACCATCGGCTTCCCCGTGAAGCTGATGGGTACGCCCCAGCAGGTGCGCCTGCCGCCGCCGCTGCTCGGCGAGCACACGCAGGACATCCTGAAGGAAATCGGCCTCGACGCCGATGCTGTCGCCGCGTTTGGCGCGCGCGGGGCTTTCGCGGCATGAGCGCGACCGGGAGCCCGGCCGCCGAGGCCGACGACAAGGGGCGGGTGCGCTTCATCGTCGAGGGGCCGGTGGCGCGGATCATCTTCGACCGGCCCGCGGCCCGCAACGCCATGACCTGGCGTATGTATGAGGAACTGGAGCAGGCGTGCCTCGCCATCGCGGCGGACCCGTCGATCCGGGTCGCGGTGCTGCGTGGGGCCGGGGGCAAGGCCTTCGTTGCCGGCACCGATATCGACCAGTTCCGCGCCTTCACGTCGGGCGAGGACGGGGTAGCCTATGAGCAGCAGGTCGAGCGCTTCGTCGGCGCGGTTGAGCGCCTGCCGGTGCCGACGATTGCGGTCGTGGAAGGCTGGGCGGTCGGCGGCGGCATGGTGATCGCCAATGCCTGCGACCTGCGCCTCGCCACGCCCGGCACACGCTTCGGCGTGCCGATCGCGCGCACGCTCGGCAATTGTCTGTCCACCATCAGTTTGAGCATGCTCACCGCGACGCTGGGTCAGAACCTGGTCAAGCGCATGTTGCTGCTGGCAGAGATGCCGACCGCGGAAACCATGCCGCCCGGCTATGTCGGCGTGGTCGCGCCCGACGCGCTGGAGGCCGAGATCGACGCGCTGTGCGCGAAGCTGGTGTCCCATGCCCCGATCACCATGCGGGTGACCAAGGAGGCGCTTCGGCGCCTGCGCCTCGACCCGCAGGCTTCTGCTGCCGATCTGGTGCGCGAGACCTATGGCAGCGCCGATTTCCGCGAGGGCGTCGACGCCTTCCTCGCCAAGCGCCCGCCGCAATGGCGCGGGGCGTAGCGCTTTCCGTCGCCGCGTCCGCACAGGCAATGCCGGTCGTTATCAGCGGCGCGCCCTCTCCGGCGCGCCGTCTTTATTTTCGCACGCGAGATATCTACATGAAGAGCATGGTGAAATATTCAAGTTATTGATCTTGAAAGAAAACGGCATTTCCCGGCGAGGATCTACCCTATATGGGTGCGACAATCGCACCATGAGACGGGCGACCTGATCCGGAATAGCGAGATCATCTTGTATTGCGAAAAGGAGGACTTGTTTTTAAACTGAAACTGGAAATGAATTTCAGTGCAGATGCGGCAAAAAAGTACAATGAACGAGTTGCCCGTCTGATTTTTTCGTGTTTCTTGACTTTTAGATCTCTCTCGGAATGGGAGGGGTGTGCGGTGCGTTGTCCATAAAAGGTATCATAGAACTATAGAATTCGAAGATCGGGATCGCGACGTCAAGGGGCTCAGGGGTCATGGCGAAGGTCGAGAATATTGATTTCAAGGCGTCGAATATTAATTTCAACGCTTTTTTGAACCTGCCGCCGACCGTAACAACTCTGAATATCGCCTCGGATACGATTTCTGGATTGCCTCAAAGCTCAGGCAGTGTCGCGGGTCTGTCGTTCAACTATGGCGGCGGCGATACCTCGTATTCGCTCGATCTCAAGCTCGGCGCTGCGAACCTCGGCACGGGCGCCCTCAACTACGGCACGCTGATTTCGCTGGATGCGCCGCAGACAGTGGAAGCTGGCTCCTCCTTCCAGGTAGGTGCCGGCAGCACCTTTCTAAGCGACAACTACACCTTCGCTGCCGAGGGACTTTCGCTTGGCAGCGTGGAGCTGCTGTTCAGCCTCTATCAGACGCCGATCACGGTGACGGACCTGATCTATACGGCGCCTCTCGGCCTGTTTACTTATGATGAGTTTCCCGATCTCGCCTATAGCGGGGTCCGGATCGATGATCTCAGCCTGGTATCGCTTACGCGGAATATGTCGGACTGGAGCAAGGAAGTCGGTGAATTCGAGATTTCCGCGAAACTTCCGCTGAATGGCAAGGAAACGAATGGAGACAAGAGTTTCGTCGGTAACCAGTCGCTTGGCGTGGCCAGCGTCAATGTTGTCGAGCCGATCCTCGATATCGAGGGGAACATCATCGAGCTTCTGGAGGAATTGCCGATTCCTCGGCTGGATACACTCGACTATTTGTCGGAAGATTATGAATTCACGATTCCGTTCACCGATCTGAAATTCGAATTCGAATATACGCTGTTCAGCCTTCCAATAAATGTGAGCTATTCGCTCAGCCAGAAATTCACCTTCGTTCCCAATACCTCGTCGGCGATCATGTCGAGTATCACGGTCGAGGGCGAGACCCGAACCGGCGGCATGGGCGACAGTTTCAGCTTCACCGCGCCGGATGAAGCCACGACGCTGACGGGTTCGGCGATCTTCGACATGGCTGGCGACCTGATCGTCGAATACGTCCTCACGCCGTCGGTCACGATCGGCTACAAACTCCTCGGGATGTCGCTGGACTCCAACAGCTCCCGTATCCCCGAGATCGAGGTCGGTCCGCTCGACAGTGGGAGCAAGACCTTCACCTTCGGCTCGGATTATCAGATCAGGCTTTTCGAGAGCCGGTTCAATCTCGGATATGACGCCTTCGAGGACGTGAAGGTCGACTTCACCATCGCGGTCACCGACGACGACGATGACGACGATGACGACGGTGATGACGACGGCGATGACGGCGACTTCCCGGATTTCGTCGACGACACGCGCGACGATTTCGACCGCGCCGAGCAGACCCGCAGCCCGCTGGTGCTCGACCTCGACGGCGATGGCGTGGAGACGCTCGGCCTGTCCGATCGGGTGCATTTCGACCATGACGGCAACGGCTTCGCGGAGCTGACCGGCTGGGCCGCCGCCGATGACGGCCTGCTGGTGTTTGACCGCAACGGCAACGGAACCATCGACGACGGCACCGAGCTGTTCGGCAGCGAGACCTTGCTGGCCGGCGGCGTCACGGCCTCGAACGGCTTTCTCGCGCTCCGCGCGATGGATACCAACAACGACCTGATGGTCGACAGTGCCGACGCCAACTTCACCCGGCTCGGCGTCTGGCGCGATCTTGACGGCGATGGCGTGACCGATGGCGGCGAGCTGTTCTCGCTGAACCAGCTCGGCGTCAAGAGCCTCTCCATCGCCTATGAGGACCGGACGGCGACGGATGCCGACGGCAACCGTCATCTCCAGGCCGGCACCTACACCACCACGGCCGGCGCGCCCCGCGAGATGGTGGATGTCTGGTTCGCCGTCGACACCGCGCGCACCGTGGACAAGAACGAGGTCGCGATCTCCGAGGTCATCGCGGCGCTGCCCGACATGGCCGGCTTCGGCAATATTCCCAGCCTGCATCAGGCGATCGCCCGCGATGCGAGCGGGCAGCTCCAGCTTCTGGTCGAGCAATATGTCGCCGAGAACGACCCGACCGCGCGCGCGGCATTGCTCGACGACCTGATCTATCGCTGGGCAGGGGTCTACGACATCGCGCCCGACAGCCGTGCGGCGACGCAGATCTACGGCAACGTGATCGGCGATGCCCGCAAGCTCGCCACGCTGGAGGCGCTGCTCGGCGACGACTATCTCGGGGTCTGGTGCTGGGGCGAACTCGACGCCAACCCCCATGGCCCGGCGGCGGCGATCCTGCTTCGGGCCTATGACAAGCTTTCCTTCTATGTCGCCGCGCAACTCGATCGCCAGAGCCATTCCGCCGATCTCTACGGCCTCTTGGAAGTCGGCTGGGACGAGGCGACGTCCGGGCTCGCCGTGGACGTGACCGCCGTCACGGCGCTGTTGCGGGAGCGCTATCTGGCAGACCCGGTGGGCACCCTTCTGGAGATGCAGAGCCTCGCCCTCGACTTCCGCTATGGCGGCCTGTTCGGCGCGGAGGTGCTGGAGGCGCTGCGCGCGGCCGGCGACCCGGAAGGTGACGAATTCTCCGTGGTGCTGTTCGGCATCGGCCGGGCCTCCACGGTCGGCGATGGTGGAAACAACAACATCGACGGCAGCGAAAACGCCGAGGTGCTGCTCGGCCTCGGCGGCGACGACGCGCTGTATGGCGCGGGCGGCGACGACACGCTGATCGGCGGCCGCGGCAATGACTATCTGGTCGGCGGCGCGGGCGGGGATACCTACAGCTTCAGCCGCGGCGACGGGCGGGACACGATCAACAATGGCGACGGCGACGGCGGAGCCGGGCGGCCGGATATCCTAACCTTCGGCGAGGATGTGGGGCCGGGCGACGTGGTCGTGCGCCGCGACTATTACGACCTCGTGCTCGAAATCGCCGGCACCTCGGATTCCGTGCGCATCTACAGCTTCGCCAATGAGGGCGGCGCCACGCCCTATGCGATCGACGAGGTGCGTTTCGCCGACGGCACGGTGTGGACCATCGCCGACATCATGACATGGCTCAACCGGCCGAGCGAAGGTGCCGACTATCTGACTGGCTCGAACGGGGCCGACCAGTTCGACGCGCTCGGCGGCAGCGACATCGTGGAGGGACGGGGCGGCAACGACGTGCTCTCCGGCGGCGCGGATGACGACTGGCTCTATGGCGGCGGGGGCGACGACACGCTCGACGGCGGCTCGGGTTCCGACTGGCTGGAGGGTGGAGCGGGCTCCGACACCTACCGCTTCGAGTATGGATGGGGCCAGGACACGATCAACAACTACAATCCGTGGTCGGAGGCCGGGCAGGCGGTTGCGGACGTCATCGTGTTCGGTGAAGGCGTCTCGGCCGCGGACATGCTCGCCCGGCGCCAGGGCGACGCGCTGGTGCTGGTCTATGCCAATGACGACCGGATCACGATCGGAGGTCATTTCTACGGCAATGGCTATGAAATCCGCGAGGTGCGCTTCGCCGACGGCGAGGTCTGGACCAGCGCGGAGATCGCCGCGATGGTCCGCAGCGGCACGGAGCGCGACGACGATCTGGTCGGCACGGACGGTGCCGACGTGCTGGACGGAAAGGGCGGCAACGACGAGATCGAGGGCGGTGACGGCAATGACAGCCTGACCGGAGGGGAAGGGAACGACTGGCTGCGCGGCAGCGCCGGATCAGACACCTACCGCTTCAATCTCGGCTGGGGCAATGACCGGATCGACAATGCCGACTGGTCGGCGTCGGGAGGGACGGATACCATCGACTTCGGCGCTGGAATTTCCACCGCCGACATCAGCGTGCGCCGCGAATGGTCCGACCTGGTGCTGATCCACGCCAATGGCGACCGGATCACGGTGAGCGGCCATTTCTACGGCGAGAGCTACCGCATCGATCAGGTGCGCTTCGCCAATGGCACGGTGTGGAACGCGGCCAAGCTCGCATCCATGGCGGTCGCCGGCACAGCGGGCGACGATTATCTGGTCGGCGAAAGCGGCGCGGACGCGCTGGACGGCAAGGGCGGCGACGACACGATAGAGGGCGGCGCCGGCAACGACACGCTGACCGGCGGTGCCGGCGACGACCGGCTGACCGGTGGTGCGGGATCGGACGTCTACCGCTTCAATCTCGGCTGGGGAGCCGACGTCATCGACACTTCCGACTGGTCCTGGCCGGTGCCGGAGGACAAGATCGACGCCATCGTCTTCGGGGCCGGGATCGTCGCCGCCGATATCGTGGTCCGGCGCGACGCCGGCGATCTCGTGCTGGAGCATGCCGATGGCGACCGGATCACGGTGAGCGGCCATTTCTACGGTGAGAGTTACCGCATCGATCAGGTGCGCTTCGCCGACGGCAAGGTCTGGAGCGCCGCCGAACTCGCGCAGATGGTGCTCGCCGGTTCGGACGGCGCGGATTATCTGGTCGGCGGCGACGAAGCCGACACGCTGGACGGCAGGGCCGGCAATGACACGATCCAGAGCGGCGGCGGCGACGATATCCTCATCGGCGGAGCAGGGGACGACGAACTGACCGGCGGTGCCGGGTCGGATGTTTACCGCTTCCAGCTCGGCTGGGGCAATGACCGGATCCAGAATGCCAGCTGGAGCGGGTACGGCGAGGATAACCCGGACAAGATCGACGCCATCGTCTTCGGCGCCGGCATTTTCTCCGGCGACATATCGGTTCGGCGCGAGTGGAACGACCTGGTACTGGTGCACGCCAATGGCGACCGGATCGCGGTGTCCAGCCATTTCTACGACGGCTATTACGCGATCGACGAGGTGCGGTTCGCCGATGGCGAGGTGTGGGACATCGCCGAGCTGGAGTCCCTTTCGAAGGTCGGAACCGAGGGCGACGACGAACTGACCGGCGGCGGCGTCGCCGACGTGCTGGACGGCAAGGGCGGTAACGATTCTCTGGATGGCGGGGCCGGCGACGACCGCCTCACCGGCGGTGCCGGCGACGATTTCCTCACCGGCGGCGCAGGCTCCGACCGCTACCTGTTCTCCGCGGGCTGGGGGAACGACACGATCTCGAATTACGACTGGTCGGCGTATTCGGAGCCCGGTGCAGGCCCGCTGGACACGATCGAGTTCGACGCCAGCGTGTCGCGCGATGGCGTCGGCGTGCGCCGCCAAGGCTCGGATCTCGTTCTCACATGGGGAGAGAGCGACCGGATCCTGGTGTCCGGGCATTTCTACTATACACACTACGCGATCGACGCCGTGCGCTTCGCCGACGGCACGGTGTGGGATGCCGCGGAACTGCAGCGGCTTTCCAGCCTTGGCACCGAGGGTAGCGACTGGCTCACCGGTGGCGCCGGTCACGATGCGCTCGACGGCAAGGGCGGCGCCGACACGATCTATTCCGGCGACGGCAACGACGTGCTCATCGGTGGCGCCGGCAATGATTACCTCTCCGGCGGCAGCGGCTCCGACGAATATCGCTTCGCCACCGGCTGGGGTCAGGACACGATCAACAATTACGACTGGAGCACAAACGGCGCGGCGGCACGGGACGTCATCGTCTTCGGTACCGGCATCCTGGCAGGCGACATCCGGGCGGTGCGGCAGTGGAGCGACCTGCTGCTGCTCCATGCCAATGGCGTGGACCGGATCGTGGTCGACCGACATTTCGACGGCGACGACTTCCAGATTGACGAGGTCCGCTTCGCCGACGGCACGGTGTGGACAGCGGAGATGATCGTGGTCCTCACGCAGCTCGCCTCGGATGGTGCCGACGAGTTGGGGGGCGGCTCCGTCGCCGACACGCTGGACGGCAAGGGCGGTGACGACACTCTTTTCGGCAACGGGGGCCCCGATATCCTGATCGGTGGCGCCGGCGACGACTATCTGCGCGGCGACCAGGGCGCGGACACTTATCGCTTCGCAGTGGGGTGGGGCCGGGACACCATCGACAATTACGACTGGGTCTGGGAGGACGCGCTCGAAACCACCGACAAGATCGTGTTCGAGGCCGGAATCGCCCCGGGCGACATCCGCGTACGGCGCGACGGCAACGCCCTCAATCTCAGCCATATCAATGGCGCCGACAAGATCGCGATCCAGAACCATTTCTACGCCGACCATTATCAGATCGACGAGGTGCGTTTCGCGGATGGCACCGTATGGGACGTGGCGGAACTGCTGGCGCGCTCCCAGCTGAGCACCTCCGGCGATGACAACATCCAGGGCGGCAACGATGCCGATGAACTGGAGGGCCAGGCCGGCAATGATGTGATCGGCGGCGGCGACGGCGACGACACGCTGATCGGCGGCACCGGCAATGACATTCTCAGCGGCGACTGGGGATCGGACACCTATCGTTTCGCCGCCGGCTGGGGGCAGGAAACGATCAATAATTACGACTGGAGCGATGTCGACGAGCCACGCGCGACCGATGCCATCGTCTTCGAGACAGGTGTCGCGCCGGGCGACATTCGTGTGAGGCGCGACGGGTCCAACCTCGTGCTGTCGCACACCAACGGTATCGATAACATCACCGTCTTCAGTCACTTCTACAGCGAGGATCAGCAGATCGACGAGGTGCGTTTCGCCGACGGCACTGTATGGGACGTGGCGGAACTGCTGGCTCTCACCCGCAAGAGTACCTCCGGCGATGACACCATCGAGGGCGGCGATGGCCCGGACGAACTCGATGGCCAGGCGGGCAATGACGTGATCGGCGGCGGCGACGGCGACGATACCCTGATCGGCGGTACCGGCAATGACACCCTCAGCGGCGACTGGGGATCGGACACCTATCGTTTCGCGGCCGGCTGGGGTCAGGACACGATCGACAATTACGACTGGATCTTCAGCGGCAATCCGCCCACGACCGATGTGATCGTGTTCGGCACGGGGATCGCGCCCGGCGACATCAAGGTGAGGCGCGACTGGTACAGCCTCGTGCTGACACACAGCAACGGTACCGACAAGATCACCATCCAGAACCATTTCTACGCGGATTACTACCAGATCGACGAGGTTCGCTTCGGCAACGGCACGGTCTGGAATGTTGCCAAGCTGTTTGAGCTCAGCCAGGCCGGCTCGTCGGGCGATGACGTGCTCGAAGGTGGCGATGGCGGCGATACGCTGGACGGCAAGGCGGGCGACGACAATCTATCGGGGGCCGGCGGCGACGATACGCTGATCGGCGGCACCGGCAACGACACTCTCAGCGGCGGCGAGGGCGCGGACACTTACCGCTTTGCGCCCGGCTGGGGTCGGGACGTGGTCAATGATTACGACTGGACCTTCGACGAAGGTCCGCCCCCGACCGACGAGATCGTATTCGCCACGGGGATTGCGCCCGGCGATATCCAGGTGCGGCGCGACTGGTACAGCCTCGTGCTGACGCACATCAACGGCACCGACAAGATCACGATCCAGGATCATTTCTACGCGAAATCCTACCAGATCGACGAGGTGCGTTTCGCGGATGGCACCGTATGGGATGTCGCGCAACTGCAGGCGCTCACCCGGATCGGCTCAGCGGGTGATGATGAGCTCGACGGGAGCGACAGCGGCGAAACGCTCGACGGAAAGGCCGGCGACGATACGCTCTATGGCTATGGCGGCGATGACATCCTGATCGGCGGCTCCGGCGACGATTACCTGAGCGGCGACGCGGGATCGGACATCTACCGTTTCGCCGCGGGCTGGGGCGCCGACGAGATCAGCGATTATGAGTATCTGTTGAATGGCGGTGTGGCGGGTAAGGACGCCATCGTCTTCGACGCCGGCATCGCCCTCGGCGATCTCAGCTTCCGGCGGGACATCAATGCGTTGATGATCGAGCACCGGAACGGCACCGATTCCATCAAAGTCTACAGCCAGTTCGGCAACCCGAACTTTCCCGTCGAGCAGGTGCGCTTCGCGGATGGCTCGGCTTGGACCGTGGACGCGCTCCTGGCGCTGCAGGGCACCGGCGTCGCCCCCGTCATCACCTCCAATGGCGGTGGTTCGGCGGCGACGGTGAGCCTTGCCGAGAACAAGACGCCGGTGACGACCGTGGTGGCGACGGACGCGGATGCCGGGTCGACGCGCAGCTTTTCGATCGCCGGTGGGGCGGATGCTGCGACGTTCGCGGTGAATGCATCGACCGGAGCGCTCAGCTTCAAGGTCGCGCCGAATTTCGAGGCACCTGCCGACAGTGGTGCTAACAACGTCTACAACGTCGTGGTGCGCGTCACCGACAATTCGGGCCTGTTCGATGAGCAGGCGCTCGCGGTCACGATCACCAATGTCAACGAGGCGCCGGTCATCACCTCCAATGGCGGCGGCGCGTCGGCGGCGATCAGCCTCGCCGAGAACAGGACGGCGGTGACCACGGCCACGGCGACCGACCCGGAGAAGGGCGCCGTCACCTGGTCGATCTCGGGCACCGATGCCGCGCTGTTCAGCATCGACGCAAAGACCGGCGCGGTGGCGTTCAAGAAGGCGCCCGATTTCGAGGCGCCGACCGATGCCGGCAAGAACAATGTCTATGACGTGACGATCAAGGCCACCGACCCGACCAAAGCTTCCTCAACGCAGGCCCTGAAGGTCACGGTGACCAATGCCAGCGAGGCGCCGGTCATCACCTCCAATGGCGGCGGCGCTTCGGCGGCCATCAGCCTCGCCGAGAACAGGACGGCGGTGACCACGGCCACGGCGACCGACCCGGAGAAGGGCGCCGTCACCTGGTCGATCTCGGGCACAGACGCCGCGCTGTTCAGCATCGACGCCAAGACCGGCGCGCTGGCGTTCAAGAAGGCGCCCGATTTCGAGGCGCCGACCGATGCCGGCAAGAACAATGTCTATGACGTGACGATCAAGGCCACCGATTCCGGCAAGCTGAGTGATATCCAGGCGCTCAAGGTGGCGGTCACCAATGTCAATGAAGCGCCGGTCATCACCTCCAGTGGCGGCGCGTCCTCCGCGGCGGTGAAGATCGCGGAGAACGGGGTGACGGCGCTCGCTGCCAAGGCGGCGGATCCCGAAAAGGGTGCGGTGACCTGGGCGCTGGCGGGCGGGGCCGATGCCGGCCTGTTCGTCATCGACGCCAAGACAGGCGTGCTGTCGTTCCGTAAGGCGCCGGACTTCGAGGCCCCGGCCGACGCCGGGCGGAACAATGTCTATGACGTCACGATCAAGGCGAGCGACGCCGCCAAGCTGGCCGATAGCCAAGCACTACAGGTGAGTGTGAGTGATGTCGGCGGCAAGACCTTCACCGGCTCGGCCAAGGCCGATACTCTGGCCGGCACCGGCGAGAGCGACACGCTCGACGGCAAAGCGGGCGCGGACCGGATGTCGGGCGGCCGGGGTAACGACACCTATGTCGTCGACAATGCTGGCGACGCGGTGATCGAGAAGCCCGGCGAGGGCACCGATTTGGTCAAGGCAGCGGTGACCCACACGCTGGGCGCCGACGTCGAGAACCTGACGCTGACCGGAAATGTGGCAATTTCGGGCACCGGCAACGCCCTCGCCAACATCCTCACCGGCAATGCCGTGGCGAACACGCTGAAGGGCGGGGCCGGCAACGATACGCTAAACGGTGCGGCCGGAAATGACACGTTGCAGGGCGAGGCCGGTAACGATGTGCTGTATGGCGGGGTCGGCGCCGACAGGATCTATGGCGGCGCGGGCGCCGACAGCTTCGTCTTCAAATCCGTGAGCGAATCGACCTCTGCTGTGGCCGGCCGCGACATGATCTTCGACTTCAACGGCGCGGGTGGCGACCGGATAAATCTGACCGGCATCGACGCCATGACCAATGTCGCCAACGATCAGGCGTTCTCCTTCATCGGCACCAGCGCCTTTTCGAAGAAGGCTGGCGAATTGCGCTACCAGCAAAGCGGTGGCGACACCTTCCTCTATGGCGACGTTACCGGTGACGGCGTCGCCGATCTGGTGGTTCAGTTCGACGCGCTGTTGAGCTTCAACAAAGGCTACTTCCTGCTGTAGCCCTTGGGCGCGGATGTGACGCCGTGCTCCCCAAACGAAAATGGCCCGGCGAACCGGGCCATTCTCATCGTTCAGGCGCGGGCGTCAGCGGATCGGCGGGGCGTACTGGATGCCGCCGGCGCTCCAGAGCTGGTTGATACCGCGGGGGATGCCAAGCTTGGAGCCGGTGCCGATATTGGCCTCGAATACCTCGCCGTAATTGCCGACATTCTTGACGATAAGCGCGGCGAAATCCTTGGTCAGGCCGAGTTGTTCGCCATAGGCGCCCTCAGTGCCGACGAGGCGCTTCACGTCCGGCTTCTCGGACTTCAGCGCCTGGTCGAGGGTCTGGGACGACACGCCCAGCTCCTCGGCGTTCAGCATGGCGTAGAGCGTCCACTTTACCACGTTCAGCCACTGGTCGTCGCCCTGGCGCACCACGGGGCCGAGCGGCTCCTTGGAGATGACGTCGGGCAGCACGATGTGGTCGGCGGGCTTGGAGAGCTTGAGGCGCAGCGCGTAGAGTTGCGAGACGTCGGTGGTCAGCGCGTCGCACTTGCCAGCGTCGTAAGCCTTGGTCAGCTCCTCGACGTTCGGCAGTTCGACGAGCTGGAACTCCATCCGGTTCTGCTTGAAATAGTCGGTAACGTTGAGGGCGCTGGTGGTGCCGGCCTGGGTGCAGACCTCGAAGCCGCCGAGCTCCAGCGCGCCGTTGACGTTCTTGGCGGCCGGGACCATGAAGCCCTGGCCGTCATAATAGGACACACCCGCAAACATCAGGCCCAGATCGGCCTCGCGCGAGAGCGTCCAGGTGGAGTTGCGCGAGAGCAGGTCGATATCGCCCTTCTTGAGGGCGGGAAAGCGCGCCTCGGCGGAGAGCGGGACATACTCGACCTTGGCGGGGTCGCCGAGCACGGCCGCGGCGACCGCGCGGCACAGGTCGACGTCGAAACCCTTCCACTCGCCCTTGTCGTCCTTGGCGGAAAAGCCCTGCAGGCCCTGGCTGACGCCGCATTTCAGCGTGCCGCGCGCCTTGACGTCGGCGAGCGTCGCGGCGTCGGCGGCCGTGGAGTGCCCGATATGCGACACGAAAAGGGCGCCGGCGACGGCCAGCGCGGTTCCAAGCTTGTTCATAGATCCCCCAGTGGGTTCAGCCGATGATCGGGCTGTCAGAGTTCGGGCGCTTGCCGGATGACGACCTTGGTGCCGACCGGCACCCGGTTGAACAGGTCCTGAACGTCGGAATTCACCAGACGGAAGCAGCCGGACGAGACGGCGCTGCCGATGGTCTGCGGCTGGTTGGTGCCGTGGATGCGGTAGACGGTGGAGCCGAGATAGAGCGCGGCGGCACCCATCGGGTTGCCCGGTCCGCCTGCCATGAAGCGCGGCAGATAAGGCTGGCGCTGGATCATTTCCGGCGGCGGCGTCCAGTCCGGCCACTCGGCCTTGCGCGAGACCTTCTGCAGGCCGGCCCACTGGAAGCCCTCGCGACCGACGCCGATGCCGTAGCGCAGCGCGCTGTTGGGACCGAGCACGAGGTAGAGGAAGCGCTCATTGGTATGGATGACGATCGTGCCGGGCGCCTCGTTGCTGCGGAAATAGACCGGCTGGCGGCGGAAGGCGGGATCGAGCTGTTCTTCTTCCGGGCTCGGCACGTAGCCGGGCTTCTCCGGCACATCGAGAATCTGGTTGCCCATGCCGGCGGCAGGACGCATCTGCGCCTGGGCGGAAGACAGGGAGAGGGCCGCGACGACCGTCAGCGCCACCCCTAGAATGCCAGAACGCATGGTATCGCGCATGGTCGTGGTTCCTTTCACATCTTGCCGCCCCTCGCGCCTTGCCCGGCGAGGGTTGCGATTCAAGGTCGCTCCCGAGGAGCGATCGAAAGGATTAATTCACCATAAGTCAATTACAGCGAGGTTAATTCGCCGGCTCTCGCGCCGGACGCCACGGTAAAATGATCGGCGGCTTTTCCAGAGCGTCCCCCGGCTCCGGTGCAGGCAGGGGGTCGACATATATGACCAAAGATCGCCATTGCGGCCTGACGCGGCGGGACTAACTTCCGCCCGCCTCGCTCGCCGTCGCCCCGGCGAAGAAGAGGCAAACCGGCCCTGCCGTCTCGGCATGGTTGGTATCGGCCGGCTCTGCACGGGTCCCCAGCCCGTCGGGGGCCGGCCGATGACATGTTTCACGCCCGATAGCCGGGATATGTCGGTCGGTTGCGCTGAGCCGCGCTAGAAAATGAAGAATGGCTGACCGACGCCGCCGGGGGGCGGAGCGAAGGGGCGCGGGTCCATCGGGATCGCGCCCCTTCTGCGTTCTCAGCGGAAGTAGCTGCCCGCGAGCGCTTCCAGCCGCTCCTGGCGGCCCGAGCGCGGCTGCGGATCGAGGTTTTCGGCCTCGACGCGCGCGGCGATGCTCTCCAGCGAGGCGCCGGGCGCCAGCATCGCCTTGTTCTCCGGGGTGTCCCAGCCGGCATAGCGCTCATCGACCGCCTTCTTGAGCGCGCCGTCCTCGATCATGTCGGCGGCGATCAGCAAAGCGCGAGCGCAAACATCCATCGCGCTGGCATGGGCGAGGATCAGGTCCTCCGGCTCGATCGACTGACGGCGGATCTTGGCGTCGAAATTGGTGCCGCCCGTGGTGTAGCCGCCGGCCTTGAGGATTTCGTACATGGCGAGCGCGGTGTCCTCGACATTGGTCGGGAACTGATCGGTGTCCCAGCCGGACTGGGCGTCGCCCTTGTTCATGTCGATGGAGCCGAAAATGCCGAGGGCCGCCGCCATGGCAATCTCATGCTCGAAGGAGTGGCCGGCCAGCGTGGCGTGGTTGGCCTCGATATTGACCTTCACTTCCTTCTCCAGCCCGGCGCGGGCGAGGAGGCCGTAAACGGTGCCGACATCGAAGTCGTACTGATGCTTGGTCGGCTCCTGCGGCTTGGGCTCGATCAGGATCGTGCCCTTGAAGCCGATCTTGTACTTGTGCTCGACCACCATGTTGAGGAAGCGGCCCATCTGGTCCAGCTCGCGCTTCAGGTCGGTGTTGAGCAGGGTCTCATAGCCCTCGCGGCCGCCCCACAGCACATAGTTCTGCCCGCCGAGCTCATGGGTGACTTCCAGCACGTTCTTCACCTGCGCGGCGGAGTAGGCGAACACGTCCGGGTCCGGATTGGTGGCCGCGCCGGCCATGAAGCGGCGGTTGGAGAACAGGTTCGCGGTGCCCCAGAGCAGCTTGACCTTGGACGTCTCCATCTTCTTCGCGAAGATGTCAGCGATGGCGCGGACATTGGCGTTGCTCTCGGCCAGCGACTTGCCTTCCGGGGCGATGTCGCGGTCGTGGAACGCGAAGAACGGCACGTCGAGAATGCGGAACAGCTCGAATGCCACGTCCGCCTTGGCGCGGGCGAGCGCCATCTCGTCGCTGCCGTGCATCCACGGGCGCAGGAAGGTCTCGCCGCCGAACGGATCGCCGCCCGGCCAGGTGAAGCTGTGCCAATAGGCGACGGCGAACCGCAGATGCTCTTCCATGGTCTTGCCGAGCACGACCTTGTTCTTGTCGTACCAGCGGAAGGTCAGCGGGTCGCGGCTGTCGCGGCCGGCAAATTTCAGCGGCTCGCTATTGGCGAAGAAGCGCGCGGGGGCATTGATCGGGGCATTCATGAGGTCACTCCCTTGAGAGCGGGATACAGCGCACGGTAGCGCGCGTAACGTTCCGCATAGGCTTGTTGAAGAGCCGGGATCGGCTCGATGGTCTCGATGCGCCGGGGCGGCAGGCAGATGTCGGCAGGGGCCTCGCCGGTCGCGGCCATGCGGGCGAGCCGCGCGGCGCCGAAGGCCCCCCCACGCTCGCCTTCATCGACGCGGTGAAGCGGCAGGCCGAGCACATTGGCGAGCACGCTAATCCAGTAGCCGGAACGCGAGCCGCCGCCGATCACGTCGGCGCTGGTCAACTGCGTGCCGGCCTGCCCAAGCGCTTCCAGGCAGTCGCGGAAGGCGAAGGCGACGCCCTCCAGCACAGCCTGCGTCAGCGTCTCGCGCGAGGTGTCGTGGTCGAGCCCGACAAAGGCGCCGCGAATCGCGGTGTCGTTGTGCGGGGTGCGCTCGCCGGAGAGATAGGGCAGGAAGGTGACGGGGGAGGGGGCGTCGGGAGC